>PLZX01000299.1 GCA_003152325.1 Bryobacterales bacterium
AGCAGCACGCGCGCCGGCATGAAGCTGATTTCCTTGGTGTTAGCTCCTTCTCCCCGCGCCACGCCTTCCACGTCGCGGGTGGAAACCCGGCGGCCGTCTTCGTTCCGCAGCAAATTCTCCAGCAGAATCTTGATCGAAAAGGGCAAACGCCCTACGTTGCCCACGCCCTGCTCTTCGAGACGGGCCAGCCGGTAATACTCGTATTCGCTCGATCCCGCGCGCAGCTTCGCCGAGGCGCCAAAACTGTTTTTCGACATTAACTTAATTATACGGGCGCGCAGCCGGCGACGCTTCCTGGGATCTTGCTAAAGTTCCGGCACGTTTGGCCGATCTACTTTACGTGTCGTCCCTGCCCCAAATCCGCGAACCGCGAAATCGCGCCGCGCTCGAGGCCATGGTGCGGGACTTCAGTTCCGACACCGTGCGTTACCGGCACTCCATCCGTGAACTCCTGGACGACGATCGCAATTCGTTTCTTGCCAATGTCATCCACATTCTAAGATCCGATACGGATTCGCGGGCCGCCCAGTACCTGCTGGCTCTGCTGGTATCCGAAAACCTCTTGTATGACGCGCTTTGCGATCCCGCGCTGAATCTGGACCAGGCGCTGGCTGTAGCCCGTCTCGCCGCCCGGGTGAATCCAATGGTGGACGTGGGGGTGGCGCGGCGTCTGGCGGAGGCTGCCGTTTCCAACCCCGAGGCTTCCAGCCTGGGTGATGCCGGCCGCATTCTGCAAATCCTGGGAGAAATCTCCGACGGAACCCGCATCCTGCCATCCCTGATGCGTCTGCTGCGCAACGCCAATCCCTATTTGCGGTCCAAAGCCGTCCTGATGATTGGGCGCGGCAGCCATAGCGTACAGTGGGTGCGCCGTCGTCTGGGCGAGGCCGACGCGCGGGTAAGAGCCAACGCGGTGGAAGCCCTGTGGGGCGTGGATACGGCGGGAGCCCGTGAGTTGCTCCGGTTCGCGGCGTCCGACGGCAATAACCGCGTCGCCAGCAACGCACTCCTCGGCCTGTACTGGCTGGGCGATCACACGGTGATTCCCGAACTCTTGAAGATGGCCGGCCACGCCACCAACTTGTTCCGCCTGTCAGCCGCCTGGGTAATGGGTGAAACCGGCGACCCGCGCTTTAGCGAAGTGCTGGGCAGAATGTTGGCCGATTCGAATGCCGGCGTGCGAAAACGGGCCTTTGCGGCGGTTTCTCAGATTAAGCTCGCGGCGGCGCAGCTCGCCCAGAACCGCGAGTGGCTGGTGTCCGCCTTCCTGGTGGGAAAAGATCCGCACAAAGCGTCGCGCCGCATACGGGTTGCAGTGGTCCCCGGCAGTGGCAGCGAAAGCCTCAAGATTCTGCCTACCCACTTCATCGTCAGCGAAGACAACCAGGCCGTCATGTCCTACCAGGTTCTCGAAAGGCCGGCGCCCGAAGCGATGACCGTGATTTTCGTCTTCCCCCGAACCACAACACCAGAGGTCGCGCCCTGGAACCAGGGAGCCCTCCGATGTCTCGATTGGAAGCGCCAGGCGGATCTTTGGTGCACCGTTCCTTATGTGCCGGATGACGACTCCGCTACCGCCCCGGGATTGGAGCTGGAGTTGCCTCCCTTTTCCACCCAAGCCGAGTTCGCAGCCGCCTCCTTCACCAACCCCCCCAAGCGCACGGACTGTACCGATTTCTGGACCGCGCTCTGGCGTACCGTGCGGAGTGAGGCCGGTCCGGTGCGTGGCAAGCGGCATTTGATCGTGTTCGCTCCGGACGACCTCGGAAGAATCGCCGGGCACGGTTTGGTCGCATCGGTGATATCCTCGCGCACTTCCGTGCAGGTCATCTCCACCGGACCCAATTCCGCGCTGCAGGATTTCTGCCGCATGACGGGCGGAGCTTTCCAGTTCGGCGAAACCGATGCGGCGGTCGCCGATCTGGTGACGCGCGCCTATCTGAATCTGCTGGCGCGCTACGACATCACCTATCAGCCGGTTGTTCCCGCTGCCTCAGCCATCAGGGTGCGTGTGAATTCTCATACCGGTTGGGGGGAAAGCAGTATCTCGATCCCGAGCGCGGAGTGAACCGCTGCCGGCCTAGTCTTTCCAGTCCATCGCCAGCCGCACCAGCGTTCGCACCGGAACCCCCGACGGCCCTTTTGCCAGATAGGGCTTCACTTCGTCGATCCAGGCCGTGCCGGCGATATCCAGGTGAACCCACGGCGTATCTTCGGCAAACTCCTTCAGGAAAATCGCCGCGGTGATGGCGCCTCCCCAACGGCCACCCACGTTGGCTAGATCGGCGAAGGCACTCTTCAGATATTCCTTGTAATCGTCTTCGAGCGGCATGGCCCACATGCGTTCGCCCTCGCTCTTGGCGGCCGCCAGCACGCGGTCGCGCATGCCGTCGTCATTGGCGAATAGCCCGACATTCAAATGCGCCAGCGCCACCACGATGGCTCCCGTGAGAGTGGCCGCATCCACCAGGTGAGTGCAGCCCTGGCGCCGCGCGTAGGTCAGGGCATCGGCCAGAATCAAGCGGCCCTCCGCATCGGTGTTGATCACCTCGATACTCTTGCCGGACATCGCGGTCACAATATCGCCGGGGCGCTGCGCCCGGCTTCCCGGCATGTTCTCGACGCACGGAATGAAAGCCGTCACGGCGATCGGCGGCCGCAGTTGCGCGATCGCCTGCATGGCGCCCAGCATGGCTGCGCCGCCCGCCATGTCGTACTTCATTTTCTCCATGCCATCGGCCGGTTTGATGGAGATGCCCCCGGTATCGAAGGTCACTCCTTTGCCCACCAGCCCGAGATGCGTGGCGCCGCCTGGGGTTTCCGGCCGGTATCGCACCACAATCAGGGCGGGCGGCTCCGCGCTGCCCTGCGCCACCCCCAGCAGCGCGCCCATGCCGAGCGCTTCCATTTGCGCGGTCTCCAGAACTTCACACTCGAGGTGAAACTCGGAGGCCATCTGGCGCGCGGCTTCCACCACTTTTAGGGGCGTCAGACGATTGCCCGGTTCGTTCACCAGGCTGCGCGTGAAGTTCTGCGCCTCGCCGAGAACCTGTCCCCGCCGGACAGCCGCTTCCAGGCCGGGCGCCACAGGCGCCACCACCACGAATGAATCGGCGGCCTTCTTGTCGTCGCCGGTCTTATAGCGGTCCGGTTCGTAATTGCCCAGGATCGCGCCCTCAATTGCGGCGCTGACGTATTCCGCGCCAGTCTGTCCAGGGTCGAGAGCCAGAGCGATCCGTTTCACCGACTTGGCCTTCAGGTAGCGGACCGCGCCGCCCGCGACCCTGCGAAGTTCGGCGGAATCGAACTTCTCCGGCTTCCCGGCGCCGGCCAACAGCACTCGGGCGGCAGCCACCCCTTCCGGGTGGTGCAATAGCGTGAATTCCTGCACCTTGCCGGTGAGTTCCCCTGCGTCGAACAATTCACCAGCTCTGAACCGACCCTCCCTCTTACCCTCAAAGACCAGCACAATCAATGCGTCGGCCTCAATCTGTTCAAACGGCTTGCTTTCGATAGTAGTCTGCATCACTACTTGATTGTCCCGAACCGAGGGGGTCGCCCGCAACGGGCCCAGTCTTCCATTTTACGGATTGTGTGCTTGTTTATTCCTGGTAGGGCCTTAAAACTGTGATACACTCAGGCGTGAGGCCTCCCTGGGGACAGGAGTTTTCCAAAACCTGTAACTACATGCTAGCGAGAATCGTCCAATAGGCGTAGCAAAGCGAGCGGTTCTCTGATTAGGGAGGGCTGGTGGACCAAAATGGCTGACTTGTCACAACCCAATAAACCGGTTCCTGGAAGCGCAGAAGATCATCTGTCGCGCCTTCTGGTAGAGGGAGTGGAAGAGCCGTGGTATCGCTCTTTCATCCAAAATCTCAAAGAGACCTTCAACCCACCCAAACTCCCACCCCTGGTGCTCACGTCGAAACCTGTCGCCGTGAAGGACATCTGGGGCCTTTATGGGCGCCAGAAGAAGTCGTTCATGATGTCGACCGGTTTTCAGGTCGGAATCATATTGGTGGTTCTCGTTCTGGGCACGAACAAGACGGTTCAGAACGCGGTTAAGCAGAACATCCTGTTCATGCCACTCGCCGATACTGCTCCTCCGGACGCCAAGATGCAACCCAAGAAAGACATGGGCGGCGGCGGCGGCGGCGATCGTTCTGCTCTGCCCGCTAGCCGCGGCAAGTTGCCACCCAGAGCGCTCCGTCAATTCACGCCCGCGGTTGCGGTCTATAACAATTTGAATCCCAAGCTGGCGATGGATCCCACCATCATCGCTCCGCCGGATGCCAAGTTGCCCGACTGCCCCGGTTGCCTGAACTATGGCGACCCGCTCTCCAAATACACGACGCCCTCGAACGGTACTGGTTCGGGCGGCGGTATCGGTTCGGGCCACGGTGGCGGCATCGGCTCGGGTAATGGCGAAGGTTACGGCCCCGGTTCCGGCGGCGGCGTTGGCGGCGGTGCCTTCCGCGTCGGCAATGGCGTCACGGCGCCAGTCCTGCTCTACAAGAAAGAGCCTGAGTATTCTGAAGAAGCCCGTAAGGCCAAGTATCAGGGCACGGTGGTTCTCTATGTGCAGGTCGACCCCTCCGGAAAGGCTATCCACATGAAGGTGCTGCGCAGCCTCGGCCTCGGTTTGGACGAAAAGGCCATGGAAGCCGTGAGCCAGTGGAAGTTTAAGCCCGGCTACAAGGACGGCAAGCCGGTTACGGTGGAAGCCCAGATCGAAGTCAACTTCCGCCTGCTGTAAGAAAAGCGATTCTCAAAGCCGGCGGCCTTCGGTCGCCGGCTTTTTTATTTTGTCGCGCCGCTGCATTGCTCACACGGGCAGATGCTGCGAAAATGCTCGTACGAATAAATCCCCGAATTGTGGCCGTCGCTCCAATCGATGCGGATGGCGTAGTTGCCCACCGCTTCCACCGCCAGCATCTTGAGCGCCGGCTTAAACATTTGAAAGGGCGTGCTGGGCGCGTCGGTCTCTGGCTTCCGCGGCTCCGTCCCATGGGCGCCGGTGCAAGACGCGCATGGACACTTGTCGCGCAACCAGGTGAGGCCATAATCGCTGTGGTGCCCGTCTTTCCAGTCGATCTGGATTCCCTTGGACTTGGAAATGGCAATGTGTTCGGGGTCGGTTGAAAGAGACATGGTCAATTGAAAAGGCGTTCGACGTCGCGGACACCGGAAATGCGCCTCATGGCGGCCACCAGCTTCTCCAGTTGCTTCTTGTCCCGAACATCGACCGTCATCTCGACAATACCGCCGTCGTGATCCGTTTCGGTCTTGGCTTCCAGGCTGCGGATGTTCGAGTTCTCGTCGGAGAGCACCGACGTCAGTTGCATCAGCATGCCCGGACGGTCGTCGGTGTGGATCACGATGCGCACCGGAAACGCGTCTTCGGCGGCGCGCGCCCACTCCACCTCGATCTTGCGCTCCACGTCGTACATCAGGCTCTGCACGTTCGGGCACATTCGCGAATGCACCGCCACGCCTTTGCCGCGCGTCACGTAGCCGACAATGGCTTCGCCCCGGATCGGGTTACAGCATTTGGCGCGGTAGACCAGAAGATCGTCCATGCCGCGCACCTTGATGACCGCATCGCCATCGTGGGGCCGGCCGGGCATGGGCGCGCCAGCCGGCTGCGGTGCGCTCGCGCCGCCGTCGGCGCCGGTGCCCTTCTCCTCGACATCGTCCTTCACCACACCGGGCGCAACCTTGCTGAGAATTTGCCGCGCCGAAAACCGCCCGTACCCGAGCGCGGCATACAGGTCTTCCATCTTGCTGTACCCGTATTCGGACGCTACATTCTCCAGTTCGGCGCGCGCCACTCTGCCGAGTTGCACGCCCAGGCGGCGGGCCTCCTTCTCAAGGTACTTCTGCCCGATGTCGATGGCTTTCAGCCGCTCGCTGGCATTGATCACGTGCTTGATCTTGTTCCGGGCGCGCGAGGTCTTGACGAAAGCCAGCCAGTCTTTGCTGGGCTCGTGGCCCGACTGGGTCATGATCTCGACAATGTCGCCATTGCGCAGCGTGGAGCGCAGCGGAACAATCCGCCCGTTTACTTTGGCGCCGGTGCAGGTGTGCCCGACATCGGAGTGGATCGCGTAAGCGAAATCGATGGGGGTGGCGTCGCGCGGCAGCACCAGCACTTTGCCCTTGGGCGTAAACGTGTAGACTTCCTCCGGGTAGAGGTCCACTTTCAGCGTGGACATAAACTCGGTGGGATCTTGCACGTCGCGCTGCCATTCCACCAGGTGGCGCAGCCAGACGATCCGTTGATCGTCGGCGGCGGGGCCTTTGCGGCCCTCCTTATATTTCCAGTGGGCCGCGATCCCTTCTTCGGCGATGCGATGCATCTCCTCGGTGCGAATCTGCACCTCGAAGGTCTGTCCGTGCGGCCCCACCACCGAGGTGTGCAACGACTGGTAAAGATTGGGCCGCGGGATGGCGATGAAATCTTTGATCCGGCCGGGGATCGGACGCCACTTATTGTGGATCACGCCCAGCGCGGCGTAGCAGTTCTTGACCGAATCCGTGATGATGCGGAGCGCCATCAGATCGTAGACCTGGTCCACCGTGATTTTTTGCCGGCGCAGTTTCTGGAAGATCGAATAGGGCCGTTTGAGGCGGCCGTCGATGCGCGCGGGGATCGCCTCATGCCGCAGCTCGGTCTCCACTTCCTGCCGGATCTCCAGCAGAAACTCCTCGTTGGAGTGGCGGCGCGACTCGATGGAAGCCAGAATCTCGCGGTAAGCGTCGGGTTCGAGGTGCTGGAACGCCAGATCCTCGAGTTCGCCGCGCACTTTGCCCATCCCCAGCCGGTGCGCGATGGGCGCATAGATCTCGATGGTCTCGCGCGCGATCCGTTCGCGCCGCTCCGGGCTGAGATATCCCAGCGTCCGCATGTTGTGCATGCGGTCCGCCAGCTTCACCATGATCACGCGGATATCTTCAACCATCGCCAGCAACATCTTGCGGAAACTCTCCGCCTGCCGCTCCTCGGCTGAGAAGAAATCAAGCTTGGAGAGTTTGGTGACGCCATCCACGCAGCGCGCTACATCTTCACCGAACTCCTCCAGGACCTGCTCGACGGTGACGCTGGTATCTTCCACTACGTCGTGAAGGAGGCCGGTCTGCATCGCCACCTGGTCCATGCGCATGTCGGCAAGGATGTGCGCCACCATCACCGGATGCATCATGTAGGGTTCGCCGGAATCCCGCGTCTGGCCTTCGTGATACTTGCGCGCGAAGCGAAAAGCCTTTTCGACGGCGCTGAGATCGTCCTTGGGCCGGTACTCGCGGATCTTGGCTTCCAACTCCCGGTAAAGATGTTCCACCGGATCGGGAGGCGGTTGCGGGGGCAGACTTTCGGAAAGGCGCGCGGGCTCTGATGCCACTGTACCTCGATTGTAGCAGGACCGCCCGCAAGGGTTGGTCAAATGCAAAAAGTTGCGGGGAGCCGCTCCCGTGGGAGAGGCTCCCCGCATGAGGAAGCGAATGAAGCGCCGGAACTATTTGCTCTCGGTAGTGATTCCGCCGCCGCTCTTGCTCTTCTTTTCCGCCTTGATCTTCTTAGTGGCCAGATTCTTGGCCACCCAATCGTCCGCAATCTTGATCTGCTTTTCGTACTCTTCTTTGGTGTCGGCCAAGTCAGCGCGTTCGCGGACCAGCAGGTTCTCATAGGCCATCGCATCGTCGTATTCTTTGTCGATATCGAGAGCCTTGTCGAGCGCCTTCAGGCCGTCGTCGATGACCGGACCGAAACGTGCCTTAAGATCTTCTTTGGCCTTCTTGTCTTTGATGGGCCCGGGATCTTCAAGCTTCATGCCGAGGTTGGCGCGGGTTTTCCCATACTCCGGATACCACTCCGACCAGGCGATGAAACCCAGGCTATAGTATCCAACCGTGTTATTGGGATCGACGCTGATGAGCCGTTGATACCATTCACGCGCTTCGGTCCACTTCTTCTGATACAAGTACAGGGAAGCGATCGATTGGATGGCCAGCGTGTTCTTCGAGTCCAGTTTGAGCACCTCGCTAAACTGGTCATAGGCCGCCTTGGCCATATTATTGTTTTCGGGCGAATCCGCGCCCGGGATGTACTGTTGCAGGTAGGCCATCGCCAGGTAGAGGCGGGCCGTCGGAAAGTTCGGATCCAGCTCAACGGCCGTCTTGAAGTGCTCCACGGATTCGGGATACTGAGCGTTCTTGAAAGCCGTGACACCTTTGTTCAACTGATCGCGGGCTTGCAGCTTCTGGCAGCCCGTTCCCATCACCGGAAGACTGATCAGCACGGCGGCCAATGCAGCCACGGGCAGGATAGACGCCAATTTGCGCATTTAGTTACCGGCCTCCGTCTTATCCGTCATCAGGCCGACCTTGTCGATGCCGGCGCCGTGAGCGATATCGATCGCCTTGGCCACCCACAGGAAATCGAGATCCGTCGCCCCCTTCACAAACACCACGCGTTCCGCGCGGGTCTTGAAAATCTCTGTGAGGCGCGGGCCCAGGTGAGCCTCATCGGAATCTTCGCCATTGATCATGAACTTGTGGTTCGAATCGATGGTGATGACCACCGTGCGCTGATCCGATAGGGTCGCCTTCTGGCCGGGCGGCGGCGGCTGAGGCACGAGGGCCTCCAGGCCCTTCGGCGTCAACGGGGTGATCACCATGAAGATGATGATGAGCACGAGCAAGACGTCGATCATCGGCGTCATGTTGATGTCGGATTTGGGACCACCCGTTCCACCGACTGACATTCCCATAAAAATGCTCCTTTTATAAATCCCTGTTACTTGGCGGGCGCGGGAGTTGAGCCCGCTTCGCCCTCCGGTTTACCCTTTTCCTGCAACTGCTCGGTGAGCAGACCCAACTGGTCCACGCCGGCGGCACGCAAGTTGTCCACTACATCCACCACCTTCTCATAACGGGCCCGCTGGTCGGCCTTCACGAAGACCGTCTTGTCGAGCTTGTTGGTGAGCAGATCCTTTACCTTGGGCGGAAGATCCTCGGGCAGGATCACGGTGCTACCCAGGAAC
This sequence comes from Bryobacterales bacterium, assembly GCA_003152325.1. GTDB lineage: Bacteria > Acidobacteriota > Terriglobia > Bryobacterales > Bryobacteraceae > PALSA-129. The sequence goes on from PLZX01000299.1 coordinate 9,042, forward strand.
ACCTTGCCATCGCGGGTAACGGCCACCAGCACGGCGTCGCTCTTGTCGGCTTCGTGCATGGCGATCGGGTTCTTGGTCTTCACCATGTCGACGCTCNNTGTGCTTCTTCATTTCGCTAGTTGCCATCGTCTTCTCCCTGGGAATCGGCGGAGACCGCGGGAGCTCCTCGCGGAACTCCCGCATTTCAACTCGCCAAATTCCCGATTCTCGTGCCCAGCGCCTGCCGCGCTACTTGCGTACGCCGCGCTGCGAACGCTTCAGGAAATAGTCGATCAATTCGGAACTGGAATTGCCCATCTCCACGTCGAAGCCTTCGATTTTGTTGGTGAAGAAGTTGTACATCCAGACCGCCGGGATGGCCACGAACAGACCGATAGCGGTGGTCACCAGGGCTTCCGAAATACCGCCAGCCACCGCGCCCAGACCGGTAGACTTCTCTTGTGAAATACCGCGGAACGCGTTGATGATGCCGACGACCGTTCCCAACAGTCCTACGAACGGGGCCGTGGAACCGATGGTAGCCAGACCGCTGACCCCGCGCTTCAATTCGGCGTGTACGATGGCTTCCGCGCGTTCCAGAGCCCGCTTGGAGGCTTCGATCTCTTCGCCTGGGATCTCCGAGCTGATCTGATGAGCCTGGAATTCCTGCAAACCAGCCACCACAACCTTGGCAAGGTGGCTCTTTTTGTAACGGTCCGCAATCTTGACGGCTTCGTCCAGTTTGCCCTCACGCAATGCGCCGGCCACCGCCGGAGCGAATGCGCGCGACTGTTTGCGGGCCGCGCTGTACGCCATCAAGCGGTCAATCATGACGCCAATCGAATAGGCCGACATGAGGAAGAGGAGGATAACGATGACCTTCGCCATCGGACCCATCTGTACCCACAGCGAGCGCGGATCCCAACCTATCGACGCCTCCTGGAGCAAATATAGCGACCAAACGTGCAATTGCAAGAACATTGTTGTGTCTCTCTCTCCTGCGAGTTGAAATTGTACTCATAACCGACGCTAGAACTGCCGCGCCGGGTTACTACTGGTTCAAGGTAAAGTTTACGTCAATCGTAGTTTCCACCTGCACCGGCTCGCCGTTCAGCAAGGTGGGCCGGTAAACCCACTGTTTCACCGCATCCATCGCAGCCGTAATCAACAAGGCTGGCCCCCCCAAGGAATGGAGTTCCTGGATGGTCCCGTCCTTGGCAATAATGGCCGCCAGGTGTACCACGCCCGAGACGCGCGCCGACTTGGCCAATTGCGGATAGACGGGTTGGACTCTTTTGACCACCATAGCAGCCTGAACATTGCCGCCCACTTTGATGCGCTGCGGCGCAGCTTCTTTCTTGGGCGCCGCAGGCGGAGGAGGCGGCGGTGCCGCCGTCGGGACCGCGCCGATGATGCCGCTGAGCACGCCGCCGCCTACGCCACCCGCCACGCCACCGCTCACGCCGCCGACCACACCACCGACTCCGGAGGACGGAGGCGGCAGCTCTTCTTCTCTAATCACCGCGATTTCCTTGGGAACCACCTTCGGCGCCATCAGTTTCCCGGCATCGAACTGACGCGGGATCACCTTGACGACTTTCACCGGAGGAGCCTGCGCCGGCGGCGGTGGTGGCGGCGGCGGAGGAGGAGGGGCCACCAGGAGCATCTGGAGACTGGTTGCGGGAAGCACATCCGTATAGATCAAAGGGATGATCACCGCGACCCCAATCAGCGCAATCTGCCCGACGAATGAAAGCATCACCGTCCAGCTCTTGTTCGTCCTTCCCACGCCATCTACGAATGTCTGTTCAAACATGTGAACTTCCTTTCCGTTTCCACCGCGACGGCCGCAATCCCCGGAACACCCATGCGCCCGCAACGGTTCCTATTTCATTTCGCCGCCTTGATCGGACTCTTCCTCGCCGTTTCCACCCGCGGCGCCGACGGCCCCGACGATACCGGACCGGACCTCTTCGGCTTGTCCGTGTAGTTGTGCCAGAACAACACAATCGGACTGGCCACGAACACCGAAGAGTACGTACCCACAATAATCCCGCAAACCAGCGCGAACGAGAAGCCCCCCAGCACCGGCCCGCCCCAGATGAACAGCGCGATCACCGTCAGGAACGTGAGTCCTGAGGTCATGATCGTCCGGCTTAAAGTCTGGTTGACGGCCCGGTTCATCACCGCTTCCAATGGCTCTCGATGCGAGAATTTCAGATTCTCGCGAATTCGATCGAAGATCACAATCGTATCATTCATCGAGTAGCCCACCAAGGTCAGGAGGGCCGCAATCACCGTCATCGAAATCTCTTTGTTGAAGAGCGAGAACAACCCGATCGTGATCAGCGTATCGTGGAAGCACGCAATCACCGCGCCCAGGCCGTAGATCCACTCAAAGCGGAAGGCGATGTAGGCCAGCATTCCCGCCAGCGCGTATAGCGTCGCAAGGACGGCCTTCTGCCGCAACTCCTTACCCACCTTGGGGCCTACCATCTGAGCGCCCATCACGTGAAAATCCGAGAGGTAACACTCCTGCCGAAGAGTGTTCATAATACCAGCATTCATTCCCGCAATGGAGGCCACCTGGTTGAAATCCGTAATCAACCCGGAGTGCTTGGTATTGATCTCGCCCAACAGGTTCGTCACCAGTGCCTGCAACTGATCTTCGCTCATGGCCACGCCCGCCGCCGCCAGCGGCCCCCGCAAGCGGTTGGCCAGCGATTCACGGGAAGCGTTGTTGAGATCGAGCTTGCCGCTGTCGGACTTGCCGAACGTGGCCGTCAACACCCGCTCCATGTCCTGGCGGTTGGCCGCTAGCTGCCCTTCAGCCTGGCCCTTCGCCTCGGTGACGATCTCCACTTCGTTCGTTACCCCGCCACCGCTGAGGTCCTGCACGCTCACTTCTCCCTTGACCTGCTGCAGCATCGCCTGCCGGATTTTGTTGTCCGGCGGTGGGTAGGCGAACTTCACCTGCATCAGCGCGCCTTCCTTGAAGTCGATGCCGTACTTCAACCCGCCCTTCACCAGGACGCTTGTCAAACCGGCCACCGAGAGCACCAGCGAAGCAATAATGAAGGGCCACTTCTTGCCCAGAAAATCGTAGTTCGTGTTCTTGAATAATTCCATCGAGCGTTTGCCGTGCTGGTGCGCTCCATTAGTTGAGACACCAGCCCTTTATATTTTGTTCCCGCCGACGCGAGGCGTATTCGGCCCCCGGCGCTAAATACTCAAGGTCTCCATCCTCCGCGTCCCCGACAATTCGTAGTCGAAGATCGTCCGCGAGACGAAAACCGCCGTGAAAATGTTGGCTATCAGGCCGATCGTCAACGTTACCGCAAAACCACGCACCGGCCCTTCCCCAAACAGAAAAAGAAACGCGCACGAAACCACCGTGGTGACGTGGGTGTCAACGATCGTCCACCACGCCTTGCCAAATCCCGCGTCCACGGCCGCGATGACTCCCTTGCCGGTCCGCAACTCTTCGCGTATCCTCTCGAAAATCAGCACGTTGGAATCCACCGCCATACCGATAGTCAGGATCACCCCGGCGATTCCAGGCAAAGTCAAAGCGGCGTGGAAGTACGAGATGGCCGCCAAAAGGATCACCGTGTTCAAAACCAGCGCCAGTACTGCGTTTACTCCGCTACGTTTGTAGTAAAACAGCATGACGCAGACCACCGCCGTCAGGCCGGCGATACCAGACACGATGCCCTGGTGAATGGAGTCGGCTCCGAGCGATGGTCCCACCGAATTCTCATACAGCGGCTTCACTCCCGCAGGCAGCGAACCCGACCGCAGGTATCGCGACAAATCCGTAGCTTCTTCGTCGCTGGCCAGGCCCATGATGCGCCCGGAATCTTCAATCTTCTCATTGATGGTGGCCACGCTGACGATTTGGTTGTCCAGGATCACGGCCAGCTTGTCGTTGACGTGTTCCCCCGTGAACTTGCCAAATTTCTTGCCACCGTCCGGAGACAGCGTAAAGCTGGTCTGCCACTTGCGCACATCGTCCTGGCCCGGACGCGCGTTGCGCATTTCCTTGCCGGTGATCACGGGGATCTTATTGACCAGGTACCATTCCTCACCCTGCGCGCCGGCCCGCGGCTTGGCCCTCACCAGCTTTTCGTTCAGTGGCACGATGCCGCCGAGTTTCGCCAGCGCATCCTCGCGGCTGGAGAAACCCGTGTCATGGGCTTTGTCGACGCCCGTAATCTCCAGCATGGCGGTGGTGCCGATCAACTGCCTGGCGCGAGCCGGATCGTCCACACCGGGCAACTGAATCAGGATCTGATAATCGGAGCCGGATTGGCCGTACTGCTGCACCGACGATTCCGCCACGCCGAGTTCGTTGATGCGGTTGCTGATCGTGTCGATGGTGCGCGCCACGGTCTCTTTCTTCATCTCCACCAAGTCGGACGGCTTCATCTTCATGGAATAGTCGGTGGAGTTGAGGGTGGTGAGGACGTAGGTGGAATAGTTCGCGCCGATGAGGTTGCGGAAGTCGCCCGATTGCGTGGCTGGGATGCCCTTGATGGTGATGACTACATTGTCCACGTCGGCCACGGTATGGGCGTCGCTGACATCCATGCTGGTCCAACCGATGTTCTGCTTCTTGAGCTCTTCCTGCAGCCGCTCGATGCTCTGGCGGGCATCTCCCACTGCGGCGTCTTGCACCTGGACTTCCATCACCAGGTGGCTGCCGCCCTTGAGGTCCAGACCGAGGCGGATGTTCGTCTTCAAGTTGTCGAGCAGTTCCGTCTTGGACTTGGGAATACCGATGATCCCGAAGATACACACCAGGATCGTCACAACAATAATCACCGTTCGCGTCGTCAGATTCTTTCGCATGGGAGTTGAATGCCTGCTAAATAGGTTTTCGTACTACTTCTTGCCTTCACCCGAGATCAGGCTCGAGACCGACGCTCGCGTAACCTGGATTTTGATATTGTCCGGCTTCACGCGCAAAACCAGCGTGTCATCCTCGTCGATCGCCACGATCGTGCCGATAATTCCTCCGCTGGTGGACACGGTGTTGCCATTCTGAAGACCGGCCAGCATCTTCTGCGTGTTCTTCTTCTGGCGCTGCATGGGAAGGAACAGGAGAAAATAGAAGACCCCGAAAATGAGAAGGATCGGGAGCAATCCCACGAGGGAGGAGCCGGACGGCGCCGTTTGCAGAAAAAGGTTTAGGAGCACATTGTGACCAAATCGGGGCTACCCGGCGTCAATCCCCGCCGAGCGCACACACCGCCAGTATTCTGGAAATGTAAACGATATTATAGCGTGCCTGATCTCACTCATTATGTCAAGGTAGCGTTGCAGGTTGTGGCGCGTCGCCAGGGATGCGTACAGGATCTCTCCGCACAAGAACAAATGGCGAAGATAGGCCCGCGAATAGTGGCGGCAGGTGTAGCACCGGCAGTTCTCGTCGATCGGCCGCTGGTCGTCCCGGTAGCGGGCGTGCTTGATGATAACGCGGCCTTGTGACGTGAACAGGTAGCCGTTGCGGGCGTTGCGTGAGGGCAGCACGCAATCCATCATGTCCACCCCGCGCGCCACATACTCGGGCAGTTCCTCGGGCATCCCCACTCCCATGGCATAGCGGGGGCGGGTGCGCGGAAGAATCCCTTCCGTGGCTTCCACCATTTCCAGGCTGAGGGGCCGCGGCTCACCCACGGAAAGGCCTCCGATAGCGTAGCCGTCGCTCTCGAGATCGAGCAGGGCGGTGGCGCACTCCCGCCGCAGGTCGGGGAACATAGAGCCCTGAACGATGGGAAACAACGCGTGGCGGGTGGGGCTCTGGGCCATGCGGCCGCGGTGGTATTGGCTGGCCTGGCGCGCCCAGCGTAGCGTGCGGTGCATGCTTTCGCGGGCGTATTCGTGGCTCACGGGGTATTCGGGGCACTCGTCCAGCGCCATCAGGATGTCGCTGCCGTACGCCAGTTGGGCGTCCACCGTGGATTCCGGCGTGAAAGTGTGGAGATCGCCGTTGAGGTGCGACCGGAAGACCACGCCCTGGTCGGTGATCTTGCGAAGCCCTTTGAGGCTGAAGACCTGGAATCCCCCGGAATCGGTCAGGATCGCGTTGGGCCAGGACATGAAGCGGTGCAACCCTCCCATCTGGCGGATCAGTTCGTGGCCCGGCCGCACATAGAGGTGATAGGTATTGGCCAGCAGGATCTTGACGCCCAGATCCTCGGCCAGGTCGCGCTGGGTGAGGCCCTTGACGGTAGCCTGCGTACCGACGGGCATGAAAACAGGAGTTTCAATAGTGCCGTGCGGCGTGTGGAGCAGACCGGCGCGAGCGCGCGTGTGGGGGCATTCGGCGACAACTTCGAAGGAGATCTGGGGCAAATCAGATTGTAAACGACGGCACTAGAAGATTTTCAGCCTCAGGAACTTCCTCGGATTCAGACGGAACTCGCGCAACGTGTCGCGCAGTTCGCGGGCTTCGCCGCTTAGGTTCTCGTACACTGCCGGAGTGAGGAGCGTGGGGTTGGCGGTCAGTTCGTCCACACCCTGGATCCATGCGGCCAACTTCTGATTCCACTCGGCGTACTGCGCCTCCGATTGCAGCAGCGAACCACCTCGTAGGGCCGTGATGGATTTGTGGAGGTCCCGCACGCTGGCCAGAAGCTGGTCGTACTGGCCGCTGTCGCGCAACAGCCGTCCAAAGTCGCCCTGCCCCGATTCGAGTTGCGCCATGCTCTGGTCCAGGTGCGCCAGCAAATCGCCGGCCTGGCGGTGCATTTGGTCGCTGTTCAATAGGTTGCCCACCGCAGTATTCGTGCCGACCGCCGACCGGATTCCGGCGTGCAGTTCCTTGAGGCGCCGGCTCAGGTCGTTGTAAAACTCCGTGCCTTGAAAAAACTTGCCGAACTGGCTGCGGCCCTGTTCGAGGTCCGTCAAGGTGGCATCCACCACGCGCAACTGCTGCGTGAACTGGGTCAGGTCCAGCGTCTTCACCAGATCAGGCTGGCTCTTGTAGATCAACTCGCCCCCGTCCCGTATGGCCTGAGCGGCGGTTCCGCTCGTGACGTCGACAAACTGGTCCCCCACCAGCGAATCGGCGCTCAACTGCGCCACCGAATCGGCGCTGAAACTGGCCAGGCGGTCGCGCGTCACGGCCAGAGTCACACGCACGATGCGCTCCGGCTGGTTGGAACCGGTGAGCTCGACGGCGCTCACTTTGCCCACATCGATGCCGTCGACGCGGACCGGCGAACCTTTTTCCAAACCAGTGGCGTCGGGGATGTAGAGATAGATCCGGGCTCGTTGCTCCAGCAGGGAACCGCCGGTAAGCAGATACACCATGGTGCCCAGCACCGCGACCGCCGCCAGGAAAACGGCGAGCACCCGGAACTTCGCCCACTTGACGTGGCCAGCCGACGGCATTCACTCGAATTGTACCGCGCCAACCCGCATCGACGCGGGTTACAATAAGTGCGTTTGAAGATCCGATCCAGGAAGTTCGAGGGCCGTTGCTCCAAGCATAAGCGCTACAATCCCGCCGTCGACGGCCAAGGCGGTATCAAGGCGGGCTGCGCGCGATGCGCCCTGCTCTTCGATATCTGGGAAGTCTCCCTCAAGCTCAACCAGTTGATCCGGAAATTCGATCCCAGCCACGACGACTTGCAGCGCCCTACCGCGCCGAAACCGCCGGCCGTCGATCCGCGGCAGATGAGCCTGATCCCGGAGTAGGCAGGGGGATCTCTACTGCAACGGGATCAGCATGCGGAACCGTTTGCGGGAACCCCAGCGATACACCTCGAAATCGCGGTCCAAGGTCAGAATATCGCCGGTTCCCATCTCTTCCGCCAGATGAACAAGACACGCATCCGCAAGATCAACCTCGCGGTCCGAATATCGCCGGAAGATACGCCGCAGTTGCGATGCTGCGCCGGACAGGCGGAACGGAATCTGAAAGGCGCCTGACTCCACGTTCTTGAGAATTTGTTCCGCCGCGCCCGGCAGATGCCGGAGCAGGTAGCAGCTCTCGGCAATTACTGCTTCGCACGTCACTAGTGGCGCTGCCAAAGTGTCAAGCCTCTCCTTACAGGCCAAGTGATATCGTTCGCTGCGGTCGAGCAGGGCGACGATGACGCCTGTATCGAGCAGTACTGGCGTCAACGCCCGAAACCCTTCAAATGTTTCTTGTTTGAGCCCAGGTCCGGCTTCCCGGAGGAGAATTGCCCTAGTCCGGCGATTCGTTGCGCGGCGGGCCGGTGAGAGGCAGCCACCAGCCGCAGCCCTTCACGCACGATTCTCGAAGGGCTCCACCCCAATTTGTTAACCAGGCGCGCCACGATGCGTTGCTCCTCCGCGCTCAATCGAGCCTGCAAAGCAGCTTTCATGCCTTATTGTAATACAAATTGCGTCTTGTACGACAGCGCTGCTATTCCGCCGCCGCTTCCGCCGTGGCATCCGGCGGCAGGTCCGCGTGCGCATTCGCCAGCCGCGTCCCTCGTTCCTTATGCGCCGACCACAGCATCATGAAAGACGTATAAAGCACCACCGCAATCACCAGCCACTTCACCGCATCGAGCGGCAGTGACTTTACAACGTAGAAGGCGATGAGCACGCCGGGGATTCCACCGACCGCAAGCCCCAGCGCCGATTTCAGATTGTAGCTTCCGGCGCGGATGAATCGAGCGCTGCCTACCGGCATCAGGAACGCGCAGGAGCCCATCATGATAGGGAAGGCCGCCAGCGGATTCATTCCCAGCAGGTAAATGAGAATCATGCAGGGCGCGTAGAGGCCGATGCCGAGCGTCATCAGTGCACCCAAAACGGCATTGCCCAAAATGCCGGCCACCAGTTTCGGCCCCGTCAGGCCCATGGCGTTGCCACCGCCGGGCCCCCAATGAAACAGGCTCATCATCATCAGGCACGCGGCCAGCACCAGCACGCTTCCCATGCCGATCTGCACTTTGCGGCGCGGCCAGTGGCTCACGACTCCGGCCCCCAACCAGGCTCCCACCGCGGAGGCCGCGATCATCGACACCAGCGTAGTGGGACCCACCTGCACCAATCCCACAAAAAGGAAGGCTTCGGTCACCGTGGGTAGCGTGTGTCCCACGTTGAGCGTTCCGGGAATCTGCTCGTCGGGCACCAGCGAGCACAGCTTGAACAGCGAGCTGGTGGTGGCAAAGGATCCGACGCCCAGCGTGTCCAGGAAATTCGCGAAGAATCCGATCCCCGCATCGAGCGGCCCCGGCCAGCGACGGCGGTGCCCGTCTCCTCGGGAGATGGCCGAGAGCCAGATCACGAGGTAACCAACGGTAAAGATGCCAAGGGCGATGAACAGCGCGTTCTTCATGGGTTTTCAGAAGTATATCGCGTATGCCGAGCGCTTGGCGAGCCTGACCTTCAATCCGATCTTCTACCAGATCGGCCGGACACCATATTGCCCGAATATTGGGTCGCGTGAAACCACACTCAGGCCTTCTTCAATGGCCTGCGCGGCAAGCAATCGGTCGAATGGATCGTGGTGATGCCACGGAAGTTTAGCGCAACCCGCAATATGGCGGAACCCAATCTCCAGCCGGGAAAAGCCGTTGAGCTGAATCTGTTCGGGAATGTAGCGCTCAAAGCGGGCAGGCAACTTCAACTTTCCGAGACTCATCTTGATGGCGATTTCCCACAAGCTCGCGAGGCTGACAAAGCACTCCGCTTGTGAGATGCTGCGGCGCGCCTTCCCGGACAGTTCCGAAGAACCCTCACACCACCACAGGAAGGCATGCGTATCGAGTAGAACTCGCTCCACTACCGGTACTCCCGGAAGTCATCGAGCGGCTCGTCAAAATCGGGAGCCATCCAGATGCCTTTCCCAGTCCCCGGCTTCCGGCGTGCCGGTTTGATCGGCACGATCTTAACCACGGCCTTGTTTTCTTTAGCGACGATGACCTCTTCACCGAGCATAGCTTTTTGAACCAGCTCGGAAAACCGCGCCTTGGCTTCGGACAGACTGAATTGCGCCATAGTCATATTATATGACTATTCGTTCACTCCCGCTCGCTCAAGCTCGTCCGCGGCCCCACCAGCGCCCTCACCACAATCCATGACTTCTCCCACAGCGGCAGCCGCACCCGCCGCGCGAAGACGTCATAATCGCTCTCCACAATCCGCTCCAGCAGCCGCGAATAAATGCCGATCAGCGCCCACAGCGATGGGCGGCTGCGCGGATGAATCAGGTCGAGNNCAGGTCTTCGGCCGGAAGATAAATCCGGCCGCGCCCGGCGTCTTCCCGGATATCGCGCAGGATGTTGGTCAACTGGAACGCCACGCCGCATTTTTCGGCCAGCGGCAGCGCGCTGCGCGTGTCGAAGCCAAAGATGTGGACGGTGGTCAGCCCGACCACCGACGCCACCTGGTAGCAATAGCGATAGAGCTGATCGAAATTCTCAAACTCGCGCGGCTCCAGATCCGAGAGCACCCCGTCGATCATCGCGCGGAAATATTCGTGCGGGATGCGGAAACGGCGAACCGTGTGATGGAAGGCGGGCCACACCGGGTGGCCGCTGAAACGGCCGGCCAGCGCTTCGTCCAGCTCGGCGCGCCAGCGTTCGATGGCCGCGCGGGTTGCGCCCGGTTCATCGCTCAGATCGTCGCAGTAGCGCATGAAAGCGTAAATGGCGCACATCGCCCGCCGCTGCGGGCGGGAGAGCAGCACGAACGAATAGTAGAAATTCTTCGCGCGGCGTCGCGCCACGCGGCGGCAGTATTCGTACGATTGATCGATGGCGTTCCTCATGCCGCCCGCCGGAAGGCCAACCGCACCAGCGATCCCAGCAGCAGGCGCACGCGCTCGGCTTTCGAAATGGCGGGGCGCGCGGCCAGCACGTCATATCCCTGCTGCTCGATTTTCCGCAACACGCGCATGCCGCCGCGGCTGAAGAGATCGATATCGAGAGCCAGCCGCCGGTCCAGGCGGCCGGCCAGCGGCGCGCCTTCCAGAAACAGGCCGCGCGCCTTCCCGACGATTTCGCGCATCACTTCCCGAAACGCCGGCGTGAAGCGGCGCGCGAACAATTCCTCCACCGTGTATCCGTGCCGCTCCATGACGTCGAGCGGGATATAGATGCGGTCCTTCAGGAGATCCACCGTCACATCCTGCCAGAAGTTGGCCAGTTGCAGAGCCGTGCAGGTGGCGTCGGAAAGCTGTTGCCGCTCCTCATCGGAATAGCCGCACAGGTAGAGCACCAGGCGCCCCACCGGATTCGCCGAATACCGGCAATAGGCGAACACTTCATCCCAATTGCGGTAGCGCGTGACGGTTTGATCCTGCACGAAAGCCTGGATCAGGTCGGCAAAAGGCTGGCGCGGAATTTCGTGCTGGCGCACCGTATCGAGCAGCGCGACAAAAACGGGATGCGTGGCGCGGCCTTCGTACATGGCATCCAGTTCGGTGCGCCACCAGTCAAGCAGGCGCAGGCTTTCGGCGCGGTCGCCCATTTCATCGCCCAGGTCGTCGGCCCAGCGGCAATACGCGTAGACGTTATAGAAATCCTGGTGGAGACGCTTGGGGAGCAGGAAGCTCACCACGTGGAAGTTCTCGTAGTGGTGAGTGGCCAGCCAACGCGTGTAATTGAGAGCTTCGGCAGGCGTGTAGATGCGCTGCAAGGCCTCCGGCGAGCGGACGAACTCGACTGGCGGAAGCCGAAGCGGCATCTCGACCGCCACTACGGCACGATCGCCGTCTTCAGGTGGCCGTTATGGCTCATCAGGTGGCGCATGACTTCCAGAAGATTGGCCAGCGGTTCCTCGCGATTGACGAAGAACGCGGCGGTAATGTGACCCGCGCTTACCAGGTCGAGCGCCTTGCGGATGAACGTCGGGGTATGGTGGAAGCTCGCCTTGCACGTGATTTCGGAATAGTGCAGCAGGGCCGTATCCAGGTGCACGCGGCTATCGTTGGGGCAGCCGCCGAAGAAGTTCACGGTGCCGCCGCGGCGCACCATGTTGGCCGCCCACTCCCAGGTCTGCGGCTTGCCGACGGCCTCAATGGCGATATCCACGCCGCGCCCGTGGGTCCAATTGCGAATGGTATCGACCGGGTTCGAATGGTCGTTGCCCACAATCAGCTCGTCGGCCCCCAGCGCTTGGGCCCGCTCCAGTTGCTGCTTGCGCCGTCCCACGGCGATGACGCGGCAGCCATACAGTTTGGCGAGTTTCACGAACATCAGGCCAATCGGCCCGAGTCCGATGACCGCCACCGTATCGCCCGCCTGCGGAGCAGTCTCTTCCAGACCGCGAATCACGCAGGCCAGCGGCTCTACCAGCGCGGCGTCACGATACCCCACGTGCGCCGGAATCGGATAGGTATTGCGCTCCACGATGCGCGCCGGAATGCGGATGTATTCGGCGTAGGCGCCGTTGTTGAAAAGCAGGTCTTCGCAGAGGTTCTGCAAACCGCGCCGGCAGAAGAAACAGTTTTCGCAGGGCGCGGAATTGGCTGCCACCACTCGCTGCCCCAGGCTGAACCGCGTTACATTGGAGCCCACTGCGACAACATCGCCGGCCAGTTCGTGCCCGAACACCGCTGGCGGCACGATCATACGGGCGTGATAACCGCGGCGGAAAACCTTGACGTCCGTACCGCACGTCAGCGCCACTTTTACCCGTACGAGGATGTCACCGCTCTCGATTGTCGGAACGGCCACCGGCTCCACCTGCAAGTCTTCCTTGCCGTATAGCACAGCAGCCATCATGTGATTGTCCACTCTATGACCACCTCTGTGGCTGAACGATTATTTTCAACGATTTGGGCCCGGGATGCAACGCCAGATCAATCCCCGAGCGGATTTCCGCCAGCGGCAGCCGGTGCGAGATCAGTTCCTGCAAGGGCAACTCGCGTCCGAAGACCAGACTTGCGGATTCCTT
>PLZX01000130.1 GCA_003152325.1 Bryobacterales bacterium
TTCTGGCCGGAGAGCATGCGGCCGATTTCGCGCGTGCGGGCGGCGCGGTCGAGCTCTTCGACTTCGGCGACCGTGCGGCCATTGGATTCGCGCTTCTCGACTAAATAATGATGGTCGGCGAAGGAAGCGATTTGCGGCAGGTGCGTGACGCACAAGACCTGGTTGGCGGCGGCCAACTTTTTGAGGCGGCGGCCGACTCCTTCGGCGGCACTGCCGCCAACGCCGGCGTCGACTTCGTCGAAGACCAGGGTGCGCTGGGGGCCGCTCGATGGGGCGGCCAGGCACGTCTTGAGGGCCAGCGCGATGCGCGAGATCTCGCCGCCGGATGCGACCTTTTCCAGCGGGCGGGGCTCTTCGCCAAGGTTGGGCGAGACCAGAAAATCGATTTGATCGGCGCCTTCGGGGGTCCAGGGAGCTGGGGCGATGCGGACGCGGAAAACGGTGCGTTCCATGGAGAGCTGCGCGAGCTCGGCCTCGACGCGCTTTTCGAGTTTGCGCGCGGCGGCGGTGCGGGCGGCGGTGAGAGCGGCAGCAAGCTTCTCAAACTCGGAGGAATGCCGCTGCTGGGCGGCGCGCAGGGATTCCATGCGCTCCCCGGCCTGTTCGACGGAGGCGATCTGTCGGCGCACGTCTTCGAGGAAGGCGAGTACGTCGGCGATGGAGTGGCCGTATTTGCGTTTGAGGCGATCGATCGCGGCGAGGCGGGCTTCGATTTCTTCGAGGCGTGGGGGATTGGCTTCGAGGCGCGAGAGGTAATCGCGTAGCGCATAGGAAACTTCCTGGAGGCTGAGGCCGGCGGTCTTGAGATGTTCGCGGAGGCCATCGAGCGAGGAATCGATGCGGCAGAGCTCGTCGATCTTCTTGGCCGCGGTGTGGGTGAGTGAAAGCGCGGATTCGGGGCCGTCGTAGACCGCGGTGTAGGCGGTGGAGGCGGCCTCTTCGAGACGTTGGACATTCTGCAGGACGCGGCGCTCATTTTCGAGCGAGACTTCCTCGCCGGCTTCGAGCGCGGCGGCTTCGATTTCCTTGCGTTGGAAGCTCCAGAGGTCCAGCATGCGCAGCTTCTCCTGTTCGGAGCGCTGCAGGGATTCGAGCTCGGAGGCGGCCGAGCGCCACTGTTCGAAGACGGCGGCGGCGTGGTCGAGCGAATCGCGATGGGCGGCGAAGGCGTCGAGCATGTCGCGCTGAGCCTCGGGAGAAAAGAGAAGCTGCTGGTCGTGCTGGCCGTGGATATCGGCGAGGAACGGAGCCAGATCCTTGAGGAGGGAGACGGCCACGGGGCGGCTGCCGACGAAGGCGCGCGATTTTCCGCCGGCCAGGATTTCGCGTTCGATGAGCAACTCGCCGTCGTCGCTTTCGATGCCGGCGGTTTCGAGCAGGCGGCGGATGGGCTGGCTGTCGCGGACATCGAAGATTCCGGCGACGTGGGCGCGCGATTCGCCGGTGCGGATCATCTCGGCCGAGGCGCGGGCGCCGAGCAGCAGGCCGAGGGCGTCCACGACGATGGATTTTCCGCTGCCGGTTTCACCGGTAAGCAGGTTGAGGCCGGGGTGAAAACGAATCCGCAGGCGATCGACCACGGCGTAGTTCTCAACCACCAGCTCCTGGAGCATTCTGGAGGTGATTATAGCGGGGTTCCGCTGTAAAGGGGACCTCCATTTCTCGGAGAATCTCCCCCGCGACGCGGCGCATTTGTTTTCATGCCGCGGACAGGTGCGTATAGCCCGCTCCAAACTTCCAGATCCTCGTCCATTGGTACAGCGCGACAGCGCCGAGCGAAGATCCGTGGTTGCTCGAAGCAAACTACTTCTGGTGCCTCGACTTAAGCCGAAAAAGCTTCCGTGCGCGGGCGTACGTCTTTTCGCGGGTCGGCAGCGTCTCTGTGATAGGCTGAAAATTAGGAGATGAATTGAGCTTAGAAGCTCCCCCTGCCTTACTCCTTCAAGCTGACATCTGGAAAATGATCCAGGGCAGCCCCATGACACTGGCAGTCATGGGTATCTTGTTTTGCTTTTCGATCTACTCGTGGACCGTGATTTTTTCCAAATGGCAGTCGTTGCGCCACGCGGGAAAGACCAACGTCCGCTTTTTGCGCGCCTTCCGCAAGGCCCCGGGTCTGGAAGCGGTGATGGTGGCTACCGAACAATACCGGCCGTGCCCGCTGGTGGCGGTGTTCGATTTCGGATACGAAGAAGTGGAGAGACAGGTGCGCGGCAAGGCCAAGCTGACCAACCGGACGGCGGTGGAGCGTGCCCTGCAACTGGGAGTCAGCGAGGAAGTGGCGCGGATGGAACGCAACATGCCGTGGCTTGCGACCACGGCCTCGGTGTGTCCTTTTATCGGACTGCTCGGCACGGTGCTGGGCATCATCCAGGCGTTCCTGGACCTGAGCCAGCAGGGCAGCACGAGCTTGCGGACGGTGGGGCCGGGCATCGCAGAGGCGCTGATCGCGACGGCGGTCGGGCTGATGGCAGCGATTCCGGCGGCGGTTTTCTATAACATCCTGGGTAGCCGCATTCGGGAAATCGGGACGCGGATGGACGATTTCGCGCTGGAGTTCCTGAACATGGCAGAGCGCAGCTTCGGAGAATAAAACAGATGGCGATGTCGGTGAACGGCGGCGGTGGATTCGGATCCCGGAGAAGCCGCGGCGGGTCCACGCTTTCCGAGATCAACGTCACGCCATTCGTGGACGTGGTGCTGGTGCTGCTGATCATCTTCATGCTGACGGCGCACGTGATGGAGTTCGGCATCGAAGTAGACGTCCCAGAGGTGAAGTACGTGCAGGACACGGCTCAACAGATGCCGGTGATTACCCTCGATAAGACGGGTGATTCGACGCTGAACGGCGCGAAGGTGAATATCAACGACGTAGCGGCGGTGATCCACCGGCAGTTTCCGGCGGCGAAGGGCGTGTACGTGCGCGCCGACAAAGAGACGACGTGGGATCCGATTGCGCAGGTGACGGCCGAGCTGGGTCATGGCAAGCTGCAAGTCTACATGGTGACGCAGCCGGTAGACACGGCGGCCAAGAGGCGCTAGCCATGCCCGGTCATGCCGACATCCTGGACCGTCCGGAGCCTTTGCTCCAATCGTTCTGGGGATCGGTCTTGCTGCACGGTCTGGCGATTAGCGGGCTGCTGGTGGCTGGGGCGGTGGAGCGCGGATCGCGGCTGCAAATGGGCGACCCGCATGGCGGCGGGATGGGCGGGGTGATGGTGAACCCGGTGGCCACGATTCCGCTGCCGAATCGCGGCGGGCAGGAAAACCCGGTGGCGCACGATACCGAGTCGCTGGTGCCGGAAGCGCCGCAGCCGAAAGCGAAGCCCGCACCGAAAGTGAAACTGCCGCCGCCCAATGCGATCGCACTGAAGAGCGACAAGGCGCCGCCGAAGCGGCCGTCGGAAGGCGGTTCTCAACAGAACAAGTGGCGCGATCAGCAGAAAGTCGACCCTAGCCAGGTGTATTCGAGCACCGGGCCGCGGGTGAATTCGCCGCTGTACGGGATGAGCGGCGGAGGCGGCGTGAATGTGGGGGGCAACTCGCCGTTCGGCGAGCGGTACGGGGCGTATGCCGCGCTGATCCGCGATAAGGTGACGCGCAACTGGAAGACCTCCGATGTGAATCCGAAGCTGATGACGGCGCCGGTCGTGGTGGTGACCTTCACCATCCAGCGGGACGGTTCGGTAGCCAACGTGCGGGTGACGCAAAAGAGCGGCATCGAGCCGCTGGATATTTCAGCACAACGCGCGGTGCTGGATTCCCAACCCTTTCAGCCGCTGCCGGCGGGCTTTCCGCGCAGCCAGGCCGATGTGGAATTGAGATTCGAGTTGAAGCGATAGGGGCGATCAATGAAGAAGCCGAAGAAGCTATTGGCGATTGTGCTGGCGCTCGGGGGCGTGCTGCTGGTGGTGAAGGCGCAGCAGCACGATTTCTCGGTGGACATCAAAAAAGACGAACAACGGCCCGCGCTCGCCGTGCCGGATCTACGCGGCGACGCGCAGGCGCAGAGCTTCATGGGCGCCCTGAACAGCACGTTGTGGAGCGATCTGGACGGCGGCGGGATCTTCAAGATGGTGCCGAAGACGCTGTATCCGACGACGGTTCCGCAACAGCCCGGGGATTTCCGCATGCCGCCCCCGGTGAACAATGCGCCGGTGCGGCGTGGGCAACCACCGCCGCCGCAATCGGGGGGCGGGTTGTGGATGGCGGATTGGTCGGGACCGCCGCCGCAGGCCACTTACCTGGTGATGGGCTACGCGGCGGTGCAGAACGGCCTGTTCGTGCTGCGCGGATGGGTGATGGATCTGCGGCGGGACACGCCGGCCAATGCGCAGGTGCTGGGCAAGACTTACATCGAGCCGCTGGATGAAGCCGGGGCGCGGAAGGGGGCGCACGAATTCGCGGCCGATATTCTGGGGCTGTTCGGGGCGAAATCCCTGTTTGGAAGCCACATTTACTTTGTGCGGAAACAAGGGCAGAACCAGGAAATCTGGGTGATGGATGCGGACGGCAAGAACCAGATGCCGTTCACGCATTACAATTCGCTCTCGATTCAGCCGGCGATTTCTCCGGACGGGTCGAGGCTGGCATTTACCAGCTTTGCCCATGGCAATCCTGGTATATTTGTATTTTCAGTGGATCCGGTCCGGGATTTACGGTTTTATAACCAGCGAGGCGCTTCTGTCACGGAGACGCCGTCGTTCACGCCCGACGGGAAGCAGATTATCTTTGCGTCCTCCTCGGGCTCGGGGCATTGCTGCCGGATCTACCTTGCGAATTTGGATGGTAGTAACCTGAGGCCCATCTCTTCATCCAGCGCGATCGAAGTGGAGCCCAAGGTAAATCCAAAGACCGGGGCGGAGATTGCGTTTGTATCGGGCCGCTCGGGCCCGCAGCAGATTTACAGGATGAATATGGATGGAGCGGACGTAGACCGGCTCTCGGACGGCACCGGGGAGGCATCCAACCCGGCGTGGCATCCGGACGGGCAGACCCTCGCATTTTCGTGGACGCGCGGATTCGCCACGGGAGCGTTCAATGTCTTCATCATGGATGTGGCGACCCGCCACCCTACTCAGTTGACACATGGGGAGGGCCGGAATGAAAATCCGAGTTGGGCGCCGGACGGAAAACATATAGCGTTCATGTCGACGCGCAGCGGGCGCAGCCAAATCTGGTCGATGCTGGCGGATGGAACGCAGTTGCAGCAGCTCACCACGCAGGGTAGTAACTTGAGCCCTGTTTGGGGCAAATAGTTTTTGAGAGTGATTACCAGGAGGCGATGTTCATGTTCAGTAAACGGAAGATCTCAATCATCTGTCTTGCGGTTTCAGTAGTGTTGCTGGCCGACGGTTGCAAGAAGAAGGCTCCAGCGCCACCGCAGCCCCCGCAGCCTGTGGTGGTGCCCGTCGAACCGCCGGCGCCGCCGGCCGCTCCGAGGATTGTACAGTTCACGGCGGAGCCGAGCTCGATTCAGAGAGGCGAATCTTCCATGTTGCGATGGGAAGTATCGGGCACGGCCTCGAGCGTCGCGATCAACCAGGGAGTAGGCACGGTACAGGCGACCGGCAATTCACCGGTATCTCCGACCAGTTCCACCACGTTCACGCTGACGGCCACGGGGCCGGGCGGCGTGCAGACGGCTTCTACGACGGTGAGCGTGGTAACGCCGCCACCGGCGGTGCAGCCGCCACCACCCGTCGAGCAGAAGAAATCCATGGTCGATCGTATCAACTCCGAGCTGCAGGACGCGTACTTCGATTACGATAAGAGCGATATCCGCGGGGATGCGCGCGACGTGCTGACGCAGGATGCGAGCGCGTTGAAGGCGATCCTGAGCGATTTCCCGACGGCCACCATCATGGTGGAAGGCCACTGCGACGAACGGGGTTCGGCCGAGTACAACCTTGGATTGGGCGACCGGCGCGCCACATCGGCCAAGGAGTTCCTGGAATCGCTGGGAGTGCCGGCGGACCGGCTGAGGAGCATCAGCTACGGCAAGGAACGGCCGGCCTGCACGGAAGCCAACGAGGCCTGCTACCAGAAGAACCGGCGGGCACACTTCGCGCAGGGACAGTAGGGCCGGCAGCGGNNGGCGGCGATGGCGATTGTGGTGGCCCCCATGGGCTCGCGCGCCGCGGATCCGAAATTGGTGGATCTGCAGCGCGATGTGGCCAGCCTGCAGGAGCAGGTGCGGCAGCTCAAGGAATCGCAGGATAGGCAATTGACGGCGCTGACGGTGCTGGTGCAGCAGGCGCTGGACACGTCGAACCGATCGAACACCGGGGTGGCGGTGATTCAGAACAACCTGCAACAGAGCCTGAAGGACATGGAGTCCAAAGTGGTGACGCCAGTGACCGGATTGGGCGCGCGGCTGGACGGAATGGACCAGGATATGCGGGCGCTGCAGCAATCCGTGACCGACCTCAACGGCATGATGGGGAAACTGCAGCAGCAGATGACGGACCTGAACAACGCGGTGAAGATTCTGCAGACGCCGGCCCCTGCCCCTCCCGGGGTGGCAACTGGTAGCGGCGGCGACACGGCGGCGGCAGCGGCAGCCATACCGGAAACGCCCACGATTTCGGCGCAGGATCTCTACGCCAACGCCAACCGCGACCGCGGCAGCAAGAAGTANNCAGTTCTACATCGGCGAGGTCCATTCCCGGCAGAAAAATTTCGAGGCGGCGGTGCTGGATTTCGACATGGTCCTCGAAAAGTATTCGGAGAACAACAAGACGCCCGACGCGCTTTACTCCAAGGGCCTGGCGTTGAAGAGCCTGAGCCGGCTGACGGAGAGCCACTCGGAGTTTCTGGAATTGATCAAGCGATATCCGAGGAACGATCTGGCGGCGCAGGCCTGCGACCAGTTGAAGTCGATGGGGTATAACTGCCCGGGGGCGAAGGGGCCCCCCGCTAAAACCACGAAGAAGAAGTAGGGGCGGCGTCCTGTATGATCGATAGGTGGCCGCTGTAGCTCACCTGGCCGCGCCGGCCGGCGCGGCGCCCGCACCCCGCTGGATTATCAGCCGCGGTGTGGACCTCTCGCTGGTGATCGGAAGCGCGGCGGCGGGTTATCTATATCTGCTGCTGGGCGCCGGGCTGCACGTTTCGATTACGCTGCTGTGGTGGTTCTGGTCGGTGGGGTTCGACGGCACGCATATTTTCGCGACGGCGTCGCGGACGTTTTTCGACGCGCAGGCGCGGGCGCGGAACTCGCGGTTGCTGTACGGCAGCCTGGTGTTTTTCTTTTCTATCGGACCGGTGATGGTGCTTATGGGAGGAGTGAAGTATCTGGCCGTCCTGGTAGGCGTGTGGGCCTACTATCACGTGGTGCGGCAGCACTACGGCTTCATGGTGATGTACAAAGTGAAGAACCGCGACCTGGCGCCGGTGGACAACCTTCTGGACTGGGTGTTCCTGAGCGTGATGCTGGTGTTTCCGCCGTTCCACCGGTTCTTTCTCAGTCATCCGGAGGAATTGGGCCTGCACCTGCGGCTGGGCGCGATGGAACCGGCGGTTTGGACGTTGGTAGCGGCGACGGGCGCGGGCTGGGCGGGGAGGCAGTGGATGCGGCTGCGCCTAGGCGTGCCGGTGGATTGGCCCAAGATGCTGCTGCTGGGGGCGATGATTCCGCTGCACTGGATGACGTTCGCGTGGATGAGCTGGCAGGCGGCTGTTCCCACGGTGACCATCGTGCACAACCTGCAATACCACGCCATCATCTGGTTCCACAATCGCAACCGTTACGCAGGCGAGCGAAGCGCGGCCGAGCACGGGCGCATCCCGGCGGCGGTGAGCCGGAGCCTGCTGGCGTACGCGGCGGTCGGGCTGGGGTTCAGCCTGCTATACCGCGTGCCGGGTTTCGAGCTGGGGAAAGTGTCGGAGCTGGCGTTCGGCTTTTTTTGCGGCTTCGGGTTGACGCACTACTATCTGGACAGCAAGATCTGGCGCGTGCGGCACGATCCCGGCCTCCGGCAGGCGCTGGAGCTGGGGTAGGTCGGAGCAAGCAGGCAGAAGACAGAAGACAGTAGCTCGCAGGGATCTCAAGAGCCGCAGGCTCTTGGGTTACTCTGAGGGTTGCTCCCAATCACACTTCCGGACGTGAAGCCGTGGTGGACCCGCGTGCGGCCCACGGCGCATTACCTGATGGAAACCGAGGCGCACGTGTATGCGCTGGCGGTGGCGGCGAGCGTACTGCTGGCGTTCTTTCCGTTCTTCCTGGTGATGGTGGCGCTGTGCCGCGACGTGCTGCACTGGCCCGCGGCGGTGCAGGCGATTTACCTGGCGCTGCACGATTTTTTCGCGGGCGAGCAGGGCGATTTCCTGGTGCGCAACCTGCACGACTATTGGTTCCAGCCGTGGGCCAAGGTGGGGGTCACGTCCATGTTCCTGCTGCTGTTCACGGCCAATGGCATCTTCGAGCCGCTGGAAGTGGCGTTGAACCGCGCGTGGGGCGTCACGGTGAACCGGCCGTATTGGAAGAATCAACTGATCAGCCTGGGACTGGTGTTCGTGTGCGGCGCGCTGGCGATGGTGTCGCTGATGCTGACGGCGTTCAACCGGCAGTGGCTGGGGCAATGGGAAGCGCACCCGGGGTTACGAATGTGGATCGACCTGGCGCTGTTCAAGATCGCCGCGCTGCCGGTTTCGATTCTGGCGTTGTTCCTGGTGTATTGGCTGCTGCCGAACCGCAAGGTTGAAGCGGCGCGGGTGGCGCCGGTGGCAATGTGGGTGGGGCTGACGCTGGAAGGGCTGAAGTACGTGAACCTGATAGTGGCGAATGCGCTGGGGAGAAAACTGGAGCGCGAGTATTACGTTTTCGAGCATTCGGTGACGATTGTGCTGTGGAGCTTTGTGGCGACCTTGGTGGTGCTGGCGGGAGCGCACTGGACGGCGCGACACGGTTCGGCAGATCCGTTATTGTAGACATTGTGAAAGATTGGGAATCTATCGCTAAAGCCAGCGGAGTAGAGATTCCGGCGCCTGAGCTCCAGCGCGTCTCGAAGACGCTGGCCGCGCTGGAGGCAACCTTTCGGCCGCTGGTGCGGAACCTGGAAGTTTCGCTCGAACCGGCCGCCGTGTTCCAGGCGGAGGAGGATGCCGGTGACGATCCGGGAGGCCGCTGAGGCGCTGCGGGCGCGGCAGTTCTCTTCGGTGGAGCTGACCACGGCGGCGCTGGCGCGGATCGCGCGGCTGAATGCGACGCTGCGTACGTTCATCACGGTGACGGCGGAGGCGGCGCTGAAGCAGGCGGCGCGGGCCGATGCGGAACTGGCGGGCGGACGGGACCGCGGACCGCTGCACGGCATTCCGGTGGCGGTGAAGGACCTCTTTTTCACGCGCGGGGTGCGCACCACGGCCGGCTCACTGCTCTACCGGGACTTCGTGCCAGGGCATGATGCGGCAGTAGTGGAGCGGCTGGAGCGGGCAGGCGCGGTGATGATGGGCAAGACGAACATGCACGAGCTGGCCTATGGGATCACGTCGGCGAATCCGCACTTCGGCGCGGTGCGGAATCCGTGGAACGTGGAGCACAGTCCAGGGGGTTCGAGCGGCGGCTCCGGCGCCGCGGTGGCGGCGGGCATGGTGTACGCGGCGATGGGAAGCGACACGGGTGGTTCGATCCGCATTCCGGCGTCGTTTTGCGGGACGGTGGGGCTGAAGCCGACCTACGGGCGGGTGAGCCGGTACGGCGCGTTTCCGCTGGCGTGGTCGCTGGACCACATGGGGCCGCTGGCGCGGTCGGTGCGCGATGCCGCGGTGGTATTCGATGCGATTGCCGGACACGACCGGCGCGACGCAGCGTCTTCGCGGCATCCGGTGGTGGATACGGTGCCGGAGGTGGGCTGTTCGATTCGCGGCGTGCGGATCGGTTTTCCGGAGAACTTCTTCTTCGAGCGGCTGGATGCGGATGTCGAGTCGTCGGTGCGGGGAGCATTCGCGCGAGCCGAATCGTTGGGCGCGGTGGCGGTTCCGGTACGGCTGCCGGACATGGAAGCGGTTGCGGCAGTGGGGCGGGTGATCCTGCTGTGCGAAGCCTCCGCCCTGCTGGAACCGCATCTGCACAAGCGCGGGCAGTTCGGGGCGGACGTGTTGGCGCTGCTGGATCAGGGCCGGCTGCTGGCGGCCACCGACTACATTCAGGCGCAACGGCTGCGGAAGAAGATGCAGCGGGAATTTGCGGCCGTGTGGCGGGAGGTGGATTGCCTGATCGCCCCTGCGACGCCGACACCGGCTCCGCGGGTGGGAGACCACAAGGTGCGGTTGGGCGGGCGCGAAGAGGATATACGAATTCTCACGACCCGTCTGTTGCGGGGGTTCAACCTGCTGGGGCTGCCGTCGCTCGGGATGCCGTGCGGACTGAGCGCGGCTGGCTTGCCGGTGGGGTTACAGATTGTGGGGCCGGCGATGGAAGAGGCGCTGATTTTGCGGGTGGGTGCGGCGATGGAAGATGGCGGGCTAGGGATACCGCCGTGCCCCACGTCGTGAGCCGAGAGTGCCGGGGTCTTCAGGTATTTCTCCCCGAATCCGAAGCCGCCTGGGGACAGTGAGGGCACCTGATTCGCGGATAGGATCCTTAGGGTTCACGCAATAATCACTTCGCAGTTGCTGTCGTGGCGCACCGCCCGCGAGGCGTCGACAAGAGTGTCGAAGCGGCACGCACGAGTGCGTGCGCCACATCTGCCGGCCAGCCAATGTGAATTATTTTTGCGGCGGTCCTTAGTGCGCTAAATGTCGGTCGGTGTCGTCGAAGCGCTATCTCCTTTGGTGGCCGATCTGGCCCTGAAGATCCTGAAAAACCAGGTTCGGGAAGGCATCCAGGCCGGGGAAGGTCTGGTTGCCGACCGGCTCGGACTGGTTGTTACGGTTGAAGCCCAGGCGGAATTCGTTCACCAACGTGGGAGAAAAGATGTGATACCAGGCGGCGGTGGACAGGTAATTGACGTTCGGTGTCGGGGTGTAGAAGACCGGTAGGTCAGCCGTGGTGCTGATGGAAGCACTGTGGTTCTCCATGTAGCGGCCGCGTAACTGGTCTTTCTCGGAGATATTAAAATCCGAGCTGATGATGGCGTTGTACGTGTTGGAGAAGTTTGGTCCACCGCCGAGATCACGCCGCAACGGCTGCGGAAGAAGATGCAGCGGGAATTCGCCGCCGTATGGCGGGAGGTGGATTGCCTGATCGCTCCGGCAACACCTACGCCGGCTCCGCGCGTGGGAGAACACAAAGTATGCCTGGGCGGGCGCGAAAAGGATGTACGAATTGTGGCGACGCGGCTGGTGCGTGGATTCAACGTGCTGGGGCTGCCGTCGCTGGCGATGCCGGGTGGGCTGAGCGCGGCGGGTTTGCCGGTGGGGTTGCAGATTGTGGGGCCGACGATGGAAGGTGCTCTGATTCTGCGGGTGGGTGCGGCGATGGAAGATGGCGGGGTGGGGATACCGCCGTGTCCCACATCGTGAGCCGGCAGTGCTGGTTTTTCAGGTATTTCTCCCCGAATCCGTATTTTCGTTTACCAAATGCCATAACTGGCTAAGTGTATTGGTTGTAATACGTTATGGCTGCATTTAACCTCCGAAACACCTGCTCCATGGTTTTATACGGTGTTTTACCAGCCAAACTCCACTAAACAACTATTGCGAAAGTGCTTAATTAACAATAGGATTAACCTGTTAGTGGATTATGGCTGTCCAGTTGCTATCAAGTTCTTAACTTGCGGACACTCATGCATCGGAGCTACTTGCGCAACCTTCGAAGCCGCTTTGCACTGAGCCGCAGTGGTTCGGCCGGCGCCAGCCAAAGGGCGGGGCGTTTGACGGGCCGAAAGCTCCTAAGTCTCACTTTCCCAATTCTCGTTGAGGAGGAAGTCTAAATGTCGAAGAATTTTACGAGAGGCAAAGCCCTCTTCGTTTTTACGATTTTGTTGTTGCTTGCGCCGGCGGTTTTTGCCCAGTCGCTCACGACTGGTGATATCGCGGGGACTCTCAAAGATCCGAGCGGCGCGGTGGTACCGAACGCTACGGTCACTCTGAAGAGTCTCGACACGGGATCCACGCAGAGCAGCACGACCGATTCGACCGGTGAATTCCGGTTCCGGTTGTTAAAGACCGGCACGTATATGGTCAGCACCAGTCCGGCGGGCTTCCAGAAGTTAGAGCAACAAGCCGAAGTAGCGGTTGGATCGGTGTCCACGCTCAACATGACGCTGGCGGTGGGGCAAGCCACGCAGACCGTGGAAGTGACGGCGATGGCGCCGCTGGTGAATCCGGAACCCAGCATGAATACGGTGTTTACGCCGCAGCAACTGGCGCAACTGCCGGCCGCGGGCGGGGACATCACAACCATCGCTTACACCGTTCCGGGCGTTACGGTGAACGTGACTAACGGGTACGGGAACTTCAGCCTCAACGGGCTACCGGGGACGTCGAACCTGTTCACGGTGAACGGCGAGAACGACATGGACCCGTACTTCAACATCAACAACTCGGGCGCTTCCAACCTGACCATCGGCCAGAACGAATTGCAGGAAGCTACGGTAATTGCGAACCCTTATGGCGGCCAGTACGGGCAACTTGCCGGCGCGCAGGTGAGTTACGTGACCAAATCGGGCACGAACCAGTTCCACGGAAACGCGAATTGGTTGTGGAACGGTCGCGCGATGAACTCCAACGACTGGTTCAGCAACGCAACCGGCGTTCCGAGGGCCTTCGCGAACGCCAACCAGTGGTCGACAGCGATTGGCGGACCGATCCGCAAGGACAAGACGTTTTTCTTCGTGGACTACGAAGGGCTGAAGTTTGTCCTGCCGAACCAGGATACCGAGACGGTTCCGACGCCGGCGTTCGCCACGGCAGTTCTGAACAATGTGACCGCCCTGCACCCGGTCGAAGCCGGCGCGTACAAGACCATGCTGGGGCTATGGGACAGTGCCCCAGGCATCGCCAGTGCTAGTCCGCTCCCCAACACCAGCTACTGCAATTCGGTAGTTCTACCGGGGTACAATCCGGCCACCACGCCCTGCGCCGAGAGGTTTGTGACAAACCCTAGCGCCAAGGGTTCGGAGTGGATTCTGGCTTTCAAGGTCGATCAGAAGGTTGGATCCAACGATAACGCTTCGTTCCGCTACAAGGGCGATCACGGAACGCAGCCGACAACGCTCGATCCGATCAGCCCCAATTTTGACGCCATCTCCGTTCAGCCCTCCTACGACATGCAGTTCCAGGAGACGCATATCTTTAGTTCGCGGTCGACTAACCAGTTCACGGCGTCGTTCAGCCACTACGTGGCCCAGTTCGCGCAGGACTCGGCCCTGGTGCAAAGCACGTTCCCGTATCAGGTTGTGGACTCGGGAGCGGTGCCATTCAGCGGATTCAACTCGCAGGGATCCTTCCCGCAGGGACGGAACATCACGCAGTACCAGTTCTTCGACGATATGACGCTGACGCGCGGCAGGCATAACTTCAAGTTCGGCTTCAATTTCCGCCGTTACGACGTGAGCGACCACAACATCTTCTTCATCAATCCGGCGGTTTACTTCGGCTACACTTCAGACGGCCTGCAGAAATTCGTGAACGGCGTAGCCTACCAGTATCGCAAGACGCTCGCCCAATCGAACGACCTTCCGATCGCCATGTGGGGATTGGGCGCCTATGCGCAGGATGAGTGGGCGGTGTCTTCGAACCTGAAGCTCACGCTGGCGTTGCGCATGGAGCGGAACTCCAACCCGGTATGTCAGATCAACTGTTTCGCGAACCTCACGGGGCCGGCTTCCACCATGGCCAGCTTCACCAGTTCGAACCCCGGTAGCGTTCCCTACAGCAGCGACATCAATGCCGGGCTGCACCAGGCATACCAGGGTGTCGATTCCGTCCTCCCGTCTCCCCGTATTGGCTTCAGCTATTCGCCGGGCAGCGATCACAAGACCGTGATCAGCGGCGGCTTCATGATCACCTATGACAACCCGCCTGCCGGCTTAGTAGACAATCTGACGGAAAACAACCCGCCGTCGACGGTGGCCATCCGCGTGCGTCCCTCCGCGGGGACTTTGCCCTTCGATCCGGCGGGCGGGCCAGCCACTTGGCAGGCCTCGGCGAATGCCTTTGCTCTCAACAAGACGTTCAGCCAGCTCTCCTCGCAACTAGCTGCTCTGGGCTCGGTCTTCTCGGCTCCGTCGGTGGACGGCCTGAACGGAACTATTAAAGCTCCCATGTGGTTCGAGTGGAACATCCAAGTGCAGCGGCAACTGAGTAACAACTTTTTGCTGACTGTGAACTACGTGGGCAACCACGGCCAGCGCCTGCTCTATTCCAACGCGTGGCCAAACGCCTACGATGCGTACGGCCTGTACCCGGGCGTCCCCGGCATCCCGGCAAAGCAGCCGAACCCCAATTACCTGATCGTGACGCAGTTCCAGAACGGAGCGATTTCGAACTACGACGGCCTGAACGTCACGATTACCAAGCGGTTTTCCGATTCGGTGGCGTTCCACTTCAACTACACCTGGTCGCACAACCTGGACGAGTGCTCCAACGGCTGCCTCTTCGGCGATGGAAACGGCGGTCAGGGACAGATCAATCCGCTCAGCCTCAGGGCCGACAACTACGGCAATGCCGATTACGACATTCGCCACAATTTCACCGGTGACTTCGTTGTCAATCCGACCATCAAATCCGGAGGCCGGCCGTTGAAGGCGCTTGTGAATGGCTGGCAGTTTTCCGGCAAGGTCTTCTGGCGCACCGGGATACCGTTCATGGTCGGGGACGGCAACAATTCCGCGCTGGGCAACGGCGGCGGAGCGATTTACGCCACGCCGCTTGGCAAAGGATGGGGAATCAGCAGTTGCGGTTCCGCCAATGCTTATACGGGCGGCGCCATCAATCCGTGCCTCAATGCCAACGTATACCTCGACAGCTCCGTGATCAACAACTTCACCGAATGGTCGCCGCAAACGCGCAACCAGCTTCACGGACCCCATTTCCTCGACGTGGACCTGAACCTGTTCCGCAACTTCCATATCGCCGAAAGAGCGAACTTGGCGATTGGCGTGCAGGCATTCAACGCATTCAACCACCCGAACTTCAGCAATCCGGACGCCACCATCAGCGACCCGACCTTCGGGACGCTAGGGGGAATGGTGAGTGCGACCACCAGCGTGTACGGCTCCTTCCTGGGCTTCGACTCTTCCGTCCGCGTGGTCCAGCTCTCGGCTAAGATCCTGTTCTAGTTCGACCCTTTGTATTACACCGGCCGCGCGCTCCGCAAAAGGGCCCGCGGCCGGGTTCGTTTTGTCACTGCGTTTTCGTACTAAGCAAACTTGACGAGGCGACGGAGTTGGCGTGTTGGCGATAATAGTTGTCAGGAGATACTCTATATGAAACGGATTGCCATTACTGCCACCTTGTTGCTGCCGATGGTGGCCTTCGCGGCCGATACGGCGCAGGAACGGTTGGATAACGCGGCTACCGTCTTTTCCGAAATTATGAGCACGCCCGATAAGGGAATTCCGCAAGACCTGCTGGCCAAAGCGCAGTGCGTGGTGATTGTCCCGGGATTCAAGAAGGCNNATCGGCGGATCTTCCACCGACGTGGTGATGCTGGTGATGAACCGCGAAGGCATGAACAAGCTGCTGGGCGACAAGTTCACTTTGGGGGCGGATGCCTCCGTGGCGGCAGGCCCGGTGGGGAGAACGGCGAGCGCCGATACGGACGTCAAAATGACGGCTGAGATCCTGGCATGGTCGCGCGCCAAGGGGATCTTCGCCGGCCTCTCTTTGAGCGGCGCCACGCTGCGCAACGATGAGGATGCCAACACCGAGTTATACGGCCACAAGGTCGACAACAAGGAAGTGCTGAACGGCCACACCGCCTCGCCGGCCGGCGCGCACAGGCTGATCGCCGAGTTGGACAAGTACTCGATGCGGAAGTAGCTGGGGGTGCGAGACACCAACCGGAGCCGCGACCGTCAGGGAGCGCTTGCCTGCCTCGCGTATATCGTAACGCTCCCTTACGGTCGCGGCTCCGACTGCACGCGCGCTACCATAGGGACAGCCCATGGGGTCCACGCCTATTCCACCATCTCTCGACCAATTGGCCGGCCGTACGTTCGCTTTTTATCCGGCCATGTTGGGAGTGGAGCACAACGAATGGCGTTTTGAAAAGGTCACGTGGTCGGAGATCCTGGTCACGAACACGCAGACGGGATCGGAGATCTGGATTCCGCGGCGTTTTGTGGGCGAGGTTTCGCGCACGGACGATCCGATTCTGATCGTGGGCCTGAACCTCGAGCTGGAACTCAAGAGTGGAATGGTGGTGGCCCACCAACGGCGGGTGATCTCGATGCCCAGCGCGGCGGGAGTGACGGCCGCCACATCCACGACGGCGCCGGGCGTGGGGGAACCGAGGCCGGTTTCGGGACTGCGGCTGGACAAGAGCGACC
Organism: Bryobacterales bacterium; assembly: GCA_003152325.1. Lineage (GTDB taxonomy): Bacteria > Acidobacteriota > Terriglobia > Bryobacterales > Bryobacteraceae > PALSA-129. The sequence continues at coordinate 16,437 of PLZX01000130.1, forward strand.
GGCGGGTGGTGGGGCTGATCGCGGGGGTGGTGGCATTTGCGTTGGTGCTGGGCCTGCTGGCGCTCAATGCCTCGCGGATCCGGGAAGTGCGGCAGCGGGTGACGTTCACGGGCAGCGACCGGTCGTTCGACAACCTGAGTAGTCACGACGATTACCTGGGGGTCACACAAAAGCTGGGCCAGCCGACCACAGACCACCCGCAGGAGACGGGCACCATACTGTATCGCGCGCTGGGGTATCCGGAGCGCAAGTATACGGTGATCCTGATGGGCCGCGACGAGGGCAGCATGGTTTATATCGGGACCGTGGATCAGGACTGGCGGCCGATCCATTACGTCAACGAACACACGGCATCGCTGCNNAGGTCGAAGCGGGACTTGGGGATCTCGGGGTTAACCTTCACGGTGTCGATGGTGATGACGACTTCCTGTCCGGCGGCGGTTTGGCGGACTTTGTGCGCCATCAGGATGTCGCCTTCCTTGCGGTAGTCGGTGGGGAAGGAGTCGGTCGGGATTTCGCCCATGGCGCTCTGAGAAACGATCGAGAACTTCGTCAGCAGGCCGGATTCCTTGTCGTAGAAGTGGGTAGCGGGGGAACCTTCGGCGGGCGTGAGCACCACTTTGTAGCAGTCTTTGCCATCCACAGCTTCGATGCCGGTAGTTTCGGCGGTTTTATAGATCTCGCGCCAGTGGAGTTCGCCATTGAAGCGCTCGGTCTGCATGGCCTGTGCTCTTTCGGCGCCTTCCTGGATGTGCGGGCCCTGCATCGGGTTGTTGGTCCAGGCGACTTTGCCGTCGGAGCCGACCTGCATTTTGCCGATGCCTTCGAGAACGATTTCGGTGTAGGCGAGGTCCGGTTCTGCGCGGTAACTGGTAAGCGTGCCCTTGACCCCCATGGCGGGAAGTTCGAACGTGCCGGACTCCATTTGGGAATGCAGCTTCTGGTAGGCGGCCTTGCCACCGGTGACCTCGATGTACTTGTCGAGGATGGTTTCGGCCTTGGGTAAGTCCGCCGCGACCAGGTGCGGCAAAGCGATGCCGGCAAGGAGCCCAGTGGCGACGATGACATTGGCGCGTAAGAGAGAGCGGTTCATACTTGTTACCTCAGTTGGTTATTTCTTTTGTTTCTCAATCCAGGTTACCGCAACGTCGAGCACGGGGTCCTGGCCCTCGAGTAACTGGTGGCGGGTGAGTTTGACTTCCTCGTCGGGGATCACGCCGAAACCTTCGAGCGTCTGGCCGCCTTCGGAGATGTAGTTGGCGATGGCGTACTGGAAGCCGTCGCCGTTGGGCAGCCTGGTGAAGACCGAGGGCAGGGCGGCGCCGGCGGTGCGAGTGCCGATGATGCGGGCGCGGCCGAGATCTTTCATGCCGCCGGCCAAAACTTCCGAAGTAGACGCGGAGCAGCCGTCCACGAGGATGGCGAGCGGCCCGGGAAAGGGCTCCGCCCTGGGAAAGATAGCGAACTTGATGCTGCCGCCGCGGAGGAACATGGCGCCGAGGCGCTGGCCTTGTCTGTCGGTGAACCAGCCGGCGACACCCATGGCCAGACCACCGATGCCGCCGGGGTTGCCGCGCACATCGATGATGAAGCCATCGCAATGCTGGCAGGCCTTGACGGCCTGTTGAAAGGCCGTGTTGAGGGAATCGGGCTCGAAGAAGAGGTTGAAGCGCACGTAGCCGATGTTGGGCTGGACGGTGCGGGACTCTACCCAGAAGTGCATAGGCGGCAGGTTGCCGAGTTGGGCCAACTGACCGCGCGGGCGGGCGCGGGTGAGCTTCACGGAGACCTTCTTGTCCCGGCCGTCGAGGAACTGAACTTCGACGGACTTGCCGGCACTTCCGGACAGGCGGTCGGTAACGGTTTCGGCCTGAAGCAGATCGAGAAGGGTTAACTGGCTCGAAAGGGAGTCGCGGATTTTGGCTAAACCGGGGGCAAGGTCTTTGCCGTCGATGCGGAGGATTTCCCAACCGGGTTTGACGCCGGCCATGGCAGCGGGCGAATCGGGTTGGATGGAGGTGACGAGGACGTGGCCGTCGATCACGCGGGGAGCGATGCCGGTGCTGCCGTCGCGCGGGCCGGAATCGTCATCGGCAGTGGAGGAGCCCATCTCCCGATAAGCTTCCGCGGGCACGATACCGAAATGGGTCTGCTTGAGGCGGCCGAGCATGTCGGACATGACTCCGCGCGCTTCATCCAGGGTAGCGGCCTTTTCGACTTTGGGACGCAGTTCGTCGTGGATGGCCTGCCAATCGAGGCCGCCGAGCTTGGGGTCCCAGTGCTTGTCGCGGACGGTCTGCCAGACCATTTCGAAGGAATCGATGTTCAACTGGCGCTGGGCCGGGGTCAAGCCGGGCTGGGCGGGCGCAGGGAGTGCGGCTGCGAACAGCAGGGCCAGGGCCGCGAGACGAAACTGCATCCTCCAACTATACCGTAGGAGATTCGCGAAAATTTTCTGAGAGGGCGCGGACGCCCGCGGCACTAGTTCTGTTATCAGCCATGATCCGAGGTCTCTTTTTATCCATGCTGTGGTGCGGCGCGCTGGCGGCGCAGCCGGGAGTGAAGGCCCAATTTGTGGGCGGAACGCCGCCGGGTATCGCCGCCAAAGCGACGGCGCGGCTGGATCTGAGCGGCGCCGACGAAATGGTGTTCCGGTCGAAGAGCGGAGAAGTGCGCGTGGTCTTCCAGAGGGTCCACACGCTGGAATACGGACAGAACGTGAGCCGGCGGTATGCGGCGGCGATTCTGATTTCGCCGATCCTGCTGCTGAGCAAGACCCGCAAGCATTACGTGACGATGGGCTACCTGGATGCCGAAGGGAAACAGCAAGTGCTGGTATTCCGGGTGGAGAAGGGCGACATCCGGAGCCTGCTGGCGAGCCTTCAGGCGCGCACGGGCCGGCGCGTGGAATACCAGGACGACGAAGCGCGCAAGGCGGGAGGATAAGGATGCACAGGCTGGCGGTAATGGGATTGATCTTGGCGGCTGCGGCTGCGGCGCAACAACCGGCGGTGGCGGTGGCGCCCCCCGCGCCCGCGACGATTGAGGAGAGCGGTCTGCGCCAGTTGCTGACGGTTCGGCGCGTCTATGTAGACCGGCTGACCGGCGGGGAAACGGCGGCGCAGATGCGCGACATTCTGATCAGCGCCTTGGAGGGTTCGAAGCTGTTCGTCCTGACGGAGAATGCGGAGCGGGCCGACACCATACTGCACGGGGCGGCCGAAGACCTGGTGTTCACCGACACGCACTCGTCGAACGACAGCATCAACGCACATGCCAATGTGGGCACCGGCCGGAGTACCTCGACCTCGCGCGCGCCGTTTGGGGGAGTGAGTTTGGGCGAGAGCGAATCGGACCATTCCACCGAGCGGCGGCATGAGGCGGTGGCCGCGGTGCGTTTGGTGAACAAGGATGGCGACGTAATCTGGGCGACGACGCAAGAGAGCCTGGGCGCGAAGTTCCGCGGGGCGAGCGCCGACGTGGCCGAGAAAATCACCGGCAAGCTCAAGGACGACTTCGAGCGGGCGCGCAAGCTGAAGTAGCGGCTACCGGCGAAGCGCGGCGCGGATGGCCACCGGCTATGATCCCCTGTTGACCTTAGTAAGCATTCCGTTCCCGGCCGTATGCTGCCACACTAGCGGCGGAAGGTGAAGACGATGCGAACTGCCTGGTTGCTTTCGGGATGCGTGCTGGGATTGATGGTGTATGAGGGTCCGGCCGCGGCACAGACGGTGGTGGAGTATGGTGCGGGCGCCGGTGCGGCGGCCACCGCGACAGCCGGGGCGAAGGGGGCGGGCAAGAGTATCGGCGCGGCGTTTGAGAGTGTGGGCAAGGCGCTGAAACAGGCGCAGGACCAGGCGCCGAAGGCCGAACCGGCCACGAACGCGCGTCCGGCAACCACGGCCCCGGGAGCGGCTAAACCGAAGACGGAAGTGATTAAAGAGGCCGAGGGGCCGACGGCTGCGGCACCCACTCCGCCGCCGAGCTACGAAGACGCGATGGGCATCCAGAAAGGCATGAGCTGCGAGGAAGTGGTGCGCCGGTTCGGCCCGCCTGCCATGGCGTTTGCCACCGAGGACGACGCCAAGACGATGAGCTACGCCAGCAAAGCCGGCGGGGTTCAGGTGGAGTGCCAGGCCGGAAAAGTGGCGTCGGTGGAAAGACCGCGCTAAGAAGGATTCCGAGCGCGCAACATTCTTTGGTAGGCGTCCAGGAGTTGCCCACGGGCCTGCTTGCCGATGGGCTCGGGAAGTTCGTCTGGGCGGTAGCTGCGGCAGAGCTCTACCGTCTTGCGGAGGCTTTCGGCAAACTCGATGCAAGGCGGGCAACCGGCAAGGTGAGCTTCAATCTCCTGGCAGGCATCGGGCGGCAGTTCCAGATTTAGATAATCAGAAAGCACGGAAAAGATTTCTTTGCATTTCTCGGTACGCTCATCCGACTCCATCTCAATCTCCTCAGTTGTGACCAGACAGCACCGGCGAGTGGCCGCCGGTACGCAGGTATTCGTCCAACTTCTGGCGGACGGCCAAGCGGGCGCGATGCAAGCGCGTCTTGACGACATCCTCCGTCAGATCGAGGACGTGGGCGGTCTCCAGAGTGGATAGTTCCTCCACATCCCTCAACAGGATCACGGACCGATAGTTCTCCGGCAGCTCGCCGATGGCCCGATCGAGCACTTGCTTCATTTCCGATTGCAGCATCTGACGATCAGGCAGTCCGGACCAATCGGCGATCTGGAGCCTGGCGTGGCCGCCCTCGTGATCCATCGCCGGCAGGAAGTCGTCGAGCGAGAGCTCCTGCGAGGGAGCAAAAACGCTCTTCCGCCGTTTCATCAGGCAGGCGTTTTTGGCGATTCGAAAAACCCAGGGGCGGACCCGTTCAGGTTCGCGCAGATGATCGAAATTCTGAAACACGTTGAGCAACGTCTCCTGTGCTACTTCCTCGGCGTCTTCGCGTTGGCCGCACATGAGCCAACTATAGTGGAAGATCTTGGCGTGGAAGTGTTCCACAAAACGATCGAACGCCTCTGGTTCTCCAGCCATCAATTGCCGCGCGAGCGAAACTTCGGTTTCACGTTCCAAGGTCCGGTACCGCTTCTGATTGTAGCGGGCCTCGCCTTGCGCTAGACCTGTGCGAGCGCCATTGCATTGACCGCGATTTCGATACTCGGCCCTCCCAAGAGCGTGTTGTGAATCAAGCAGGACTTTACGGCGCGCAGAATGCCGGCCTGGTGATGGTCATCCAGAGCGGAGACCGTCACCTCGATGTGGAACGACGCCAGGCGGGCCGGCTGCGTCGCTTTTTCCGCGCTGACTCGCACCTTCAATTCCTGGGCGGGAAGTTTTCGTGCCTTCAAATATTGAGCCGCATAATAGGCCGCGCAGGTCGCGAGCGACGCCAGCAGGAACTCCGGCGGCGACATGCCGGCATCGGAACCACCGTTATCAACCGGCTGGTCGCAAATCACCCGATGACCTCGGGCGGCGACTTCGAACTTCGAATCCGTGAGATATTGAGCCACTGCTTCCATGATTTTCTTTCCTGCTTACTTAAGGATGCAGACGGCGCAGAAAGGTGACACGGTGTCACCTCGGCCCGCCAACTGCATCCTCAGCAGCAGAAGCAATGAAGAAAACACTGCTCATGCTGGTCTGGTGGTTGCTGCCGGGCCGGGCGCAAGACCCCATGTCGCTAAAAGACGCAGTTCGCTTAGCGCTGGCGAAGAATCCGTCTGTCACAGCCTCCACCGCAACCGAGAAGGCCGCGGAAAGCCGCATCGCGGAGGCACGGGGCGGCAGTCTGCCAAAGGTCAATTACTCCGAGTCGTGGGGCCGCAGCGACAATCCGGTATTTGTGTTCTCTTCCTTGCTGACCGAGCACCAATTCGGGGAGCAGAACTTCCAGGTTGGGCCGCTGAACCGGCCCGATTTCCTCAATAATTTCCAATCGCAAGTCACGGCGGATCAAACCCTCTACGACGCCGGCCAGACGAAGCGCGCGGTGCGCTCGGCCGAGTTGGGGAAAGGCCTCACTAGAGAGGATGGGCGGCGCATCCGAATGGAAGTGATCGCAGGCGTGATCCGGTGCTATTACGATGCGCTGTTGAGCTCGGAGCAACTCAATGTGGCCGGCCAAGCCATGCGCTCGGCGACGGCCGACCTCGAGCGTGCCCAGTCAGTGCGGGGCGCGGGAATGTCCACCGATGTCGATGTGCTCTCGATCCGCGTTCACCTGGCGAGCGTTCGTGAGCAGCAGATCCGGCGCACAGCGGATCTTGACGTGGCCCGGGCATCGCTGAACGACGCGATCGGCCTGGCGCTCGACACGGCGCGCCCGCTGACCACGGAGCTGACACCTTTGAATCTGCCGGGGGGCCTGCTGGCGGACTACGAAAGGAACGCCCTGAGCGAGAGGCCGGAGGCTCGCCAGGTGAAACTCGCAACCAGCCTGGCTGAGAACCAGGCGGCCACGGCGCGCAGCAGCCTTCTGCCGCAGGTGGGCGCTCACGCCGCTTTCGAGGCAGACCGGCAGCGCTTCTACGACCGGGGAGGCGCCAACTGGCTGGTCTCGATCGGACTGCGCTGGAACCTGTTCAACGGCTTCAGCGACAAGGCGCGCATAGAGGAAAGCAGGTTCGCACTGAGCCGGAGCGAGGCCGAGCAGGAGCGCGCCGGCTCCGCCATCCGGCTGCAGGTTCGCCGGGCGTACGCCGATGTCCGCGCCGCCAATCAGCGGATCGAGGTGGCGAGAGCATCCGTCGCGGAGGCGGAGGAGAGTCTTCGCATCACGCAGAACCGATACGAAGCCGGAATGAGCAACGTCACCGACTTGCTTCGCACGGAGACGGCGTTGCTGGAAGCGCGCACCCGGCACTTGTCGGCGATCCACGATCAACGCATCGCGGCCGCGGCGCTGGAACTGGCGGCAGGAACGCTGAGTGCAGATTCGGAGGTCTTGAACTAGATGACGAAGCGCCTACTCATTCCGATTCCGTTGGTGATGTGGCTTGCGGGGTGCGGCGAAGCGCCGAAGGAGAAGGCCGCCGCCGCTTCCTCACCCGCTGTTGCCGTGTCCGTCGTGACGGCAGCCATCGAGACGTGGCCTTCGATTTATGAGGCGACGGGAACGGTGCGGGCCCGCACCTCGGCCGTGATCTCCGCGAAGTTGATGGGTTACGTGCGCGAGGTGAAGGTGCAAGCCGGCGAACGCGTCCGCGAAGGCCAACTGCTGGTGACGCTGGATGCGCGCGATCTGGACGTGAACTCGCGCCGCACCGAAGCCGCCCGCGAGGAAGTTCGCACGGCCGTGCCCGAGGCCGACAGCGCCGTGGCGGCAGCGAAAGCCCATCTCGATCTGGCGCAAGCGACGTTTGGCCGCATGCAGGACTTGTTTCAAAAGAAATCGATTTCGGACCAGGAGTTCGATGAGGTTTCTGCCAAACTCAAAGCCGCGCAGGCTGCCTACGGGATGGCACAAGCGCGGCGCGTCCAATTGAACGCGAAGTTGGCGCAGGTAGATGAGGAAGTGCGCTCCACCGAGGTGGCGCGCAGCTACGCCGAGGTTCTGGCGCCTTTCACCGGCGTGGTCATCGCCAGATCGGTTGAACCGGGCAGTCTCGCTCTGCCCGGCGCACCTCTGTTCACGATGGAACGCGAAGGCGCTTACCGCCTCGAAGCATCCGTGGAAGAGGGCCATTTGGCGGCGATTCGATTTGGCCAGCCAGCGTCGGTCACCTTAGACGGCGTCGATCGCGCGCTCGAAGCGCGGGTCTCCGAGATCGTGCCCGCGGTGGATGCCGCCGCGCGGGCATACACCGTCAAGATCGATCTGCCCGCGTTGCCGGCACTTCGCTCGGGCGTGTTCGGGCGTGCGACATTCCAACTCGGAAGCCGGCCGCTGCTCGAGATTCCAGCCGGGGCCGTCACGGCGCGCGGCCAGTTGCAATCGGTCTTCGTAGCGGACAACGGAGTTGCCCGCACGCGGCTGATCACGGCGGGGCAGAAGGTCAAGGACCGGGTTGAGGTGCTCTCCGGCCTGAGCGCCGGCGAAAAGGTGATCTTCCCGGTTCCGCAGGGTCTGGCGGATGGAGCCAGAGTGGAGGTCCGCCAGTGAAGGTGGAGCGCAAACTGGGTCCTGCGGGAAAGTTCGCCCGGATTTGGATCGGGTCGAAGCTGACACCGCTGGTGATCGCCGGCTCGCTGCTGTTGGGGGGCTTCGCGGTGTGGAAGTTGCCGCGCGAGGAGGAGCCACAGATCATCGTGCCGATGGTCGACGTCTTCGTCCAGATGCCGGGCGCGTCGGCTCGCGAAGTGGAGGAGCGCGTCACGAAGCCGATGGAGAAGCTGCTGTGGGAGATTCCGGGCGTGGAGTACATTTATTCCACCTCCAGCCCCGGCATGTCCATGGCGATCGTTCGCTTCCTGGTGGGGCAGGACGAAGAGAAGAGCATCGTGCGGCTGAACCAGAAGCTGAATGCGAACCTGGACCTGATCCCGCCGGGCGCATCGCCGCCGCTGGTGAAGCCTCGCTCCATCGATGACGTGCCGATCCTGGCGCTCACGTTCTGGAGCAAGCGGTACGGCGATTTCGAGCTGCGGCGCATCGCGGCGCAAATCGATGACACGATCAAGCAGACGCCGGATGTCTCGGCGGTGTCCCTGATTGGCGGCCAGCGCCGGGAGATTCGCATTACTCTGGACGCATCGCGTCTGGGCGCTTACGACCTTTCCCCGTTGCAGGTGGTGGGAGCGCTGGGCCTTTCCAACCACAGGACGCGGTCGGGTGAGTTTGCGAACGGCAACCAGCAATATCTCCTGGAGACCGGCGAGTTTCTGCGGACCGCCGAGGACGTTCGCAACGTGGTTGCGGGCGTTGCCAACGATAAGCCGATCTTCGTACACGACGTGGCCCAGGTGTCCGACGGCGGCGAGGAGCCTTCGCAATACGTGCGCTTCTCCGAGGGGAAGGCCTTCTACCCGGCGGTTACGATTGCCGTTTCCAAGCGCAAAGGAGCCAACGCCGTCACGGTAGGCGCGGAGGTCTTGCGCCGGCTGGAGGCGCTGCGGGGTACGGTGA
>PLZX01000292.1:0-2360 GCA_003152325.1 Bryobacterales bacterium
CACCGCAACATGGCGATGAAGAAACCGCTGGTGCGGGCCGTGCTGGACGGCGCGCAACAGATTGCCGTGCCTGCCTTCGTCTCCACGCTCTCCATCTGCATCGTGTTTGTGCCGGTGCTGCTGCTGACCGGCGCGGCCAAGTATCTGTTCACGCCGCTGGCGATGGCGGTGGTGTTCGCCATGATGGCCTCCTACTTCCTGTCGCGCACCCTGATTCCCACCATGGTGCACTACATGCTGCGGCCGGAAGTGAAGTTGTACGCGCAGGGCAAGCATGGGGAAACGGCGGGCGGCAAGGGTCCCATCTGGAAGGCCCACTATATTTTCAACCGCCGGTTTGAACAGATGCGGGCATCCTACACCGGGCTGCTCGAGTGGTCGCTGGTTCACCGCGCGCGAGTGCTGGCCGGGTTCGGCATTTTTGTCGTGGGTTCGATGGGGCTGGCGTTCTTTATCGGGCGGGACTTTTTTCCGACGGTGGATTCCGGCCAGATGCGTCTGCATGCCCGTGCGCCCGCGGGCACGCGGATCGAACAAACCGAGCAGGTTTTTGCGAGTATCGAGCGGGAAATCCGGCAGGTGATCCCGGCCCGCGAGCTCAAGGACATCATCGATAACATGGGGACTCCGAGCGGCATCAACCTGGCGTTCGGGGACAGCCCGACCATCGGGCCTGGGGATGGCGACATCCTGATTGCTCTGGACCCGGAGAACCACGGCTCGACGGCCGAATATACCGACCGGTTGCGCAGGCGCCTGCACGAGAAGTTTCCCGACGTGATGATTTTCTTTGAAGCTGCCAATATTACCAACCAGATTCTGAACTTCGGGCTGCCGGCGCCCATCGACGTGCAGGTGGTGGGACGGAACACGGCGGTGAACTACGAGATCGCGCAGCGGCTCGAAGCGCAGATGGCGCGGATTCCCGGCGCGGCCGACGTACACATTCACCAGGTAGTGGACTATCCCGAAATCCGGCTGAATGTGGATCGCACCAAGGCCGGCCTGGTGGGGTTGACGCAGAAAGACGTCACCAACAGCATGCTGATCTCGCTCTCGTCGAGCGGGCAGGTGGCGCCCACGCAGTGGCTGGACTGGAATACCGGAGTCAGTTATTTTGTGTCGGTTCAGACGCCGCAATACAAGATGGATTCGCTTTCGGCGATTATGCGGACGCCGATTGCGGCGGCGGGAAATTTCAGCTCCACCACGGCTACGTCGACGGCGGGAACCTCGGGACCGCCCGCAGTGGGCACGGCTCCCAACCAGTCGTCGTTGGCCTATGGCAACCCGGGCGCGGCGTCGGGCGGGCCGGAGTTGCTCTCCAACCTGGCGAGCGTATCGCGCGGCATCGCGCCGGAAATCGTGAATCACTACAATGTGCAACCGGTGTACGACGTGTACGCCAACGTGGACCGCCGGGACCTGGGCGCGGTGGGGTCGGCGGTGGAGAAACTGGTGAAACGGGCCTCAGTCAAGCTTCCGAGGGGCAGCACGATCGATCTGCGCGGCCAGATCACGACTATGGAAACCTCCTTCTTCCGGCTGGGGCTGGGGATGATCTTCGCGGTGGTGCTGGTTTACCTGCTGATGGCGGTCAACTTTCAATCGTGGCTGGACCCGTTCATCATTCTGATGGCGCTGCCGGGCGCGATGGCGGGCATCGTGTGGATTCTCTTCCTGACCCAGACCACTTTCAGCGTGCCGTCGCTGATGGGTTCGATCATGTGCATCGGGGTGGCCACGGCCAATAGTATTCTGATGGTGGTGTTCGCCAACGACCAGCGCGAAGAAGGCCTGGACGCCCGCGCGGCGGCGCTGGCGGCCGGACACACGCGCATCCGCCCGGTCATCATGACGGCCACCGCCATGATCATCGGCATGCTCCCCATGGCTTTGGGAATGGGCGAAGGCGGCGAGCAAAACGCGCCCCTGGGCCGCGCGGTGATTGGCGGGCTGATCCTGGCGACGATTACGACGCTGTTTGTGGTTCCGCTGGTATATAGTCTGTTGCGCAAGAGAGCCCCGGTGGATTACGAGCGGAGGATTGTGGAAGAAGAACACGAGTACCTGCAGGACGAGATGATGGGCGAGGATATGGCATGAACGAGGTCAAGAGCAACGAAGAGCGGCTGCGCTCCGAAATTGAAGATCTCCGGCGGCGGTTGGCCGCCAGCCAGTCCCACGGGCCGGCCGTTGAGCATCCGGCCCCGACGTTTCGTACGTTTGCGGTGTTGATTTCCCTGGTGCTGGCGCTGGCGGTGGCGGGCTACTTTTTAGGCTATCTTCCGCGGCAACAGCGTGAAATGGCATTGGCCCAGGAGTCGAAGGCCGGTGGGGAGGCGTTGCCGGTGGTGAAC
>PLZX01000292.1:2367-10893 GCA_003152325.1 Bryobacterales bacterium
GAGATCGAGGCGCCGGAGCTGGATCAACAGATCGCGCAGGCGAAGGCCACGCTAGACCAGGCGCACAGCAACATCGAGCAGACTCAGGCGGCTCTCGAACAGGGGCGCAGCAACGCAGCGCTGGCCAAAGTGACCGCCGACCGCCAGCAGCAGCTTTTCGTTAAGGACGTGATCTCGCGGCAGGACAACGACACCGCGCAAATGCAATATGCGGCCCAGCAGTCCAACGTACAGGCCTTGGAGAAAGCGGTGAACGCGGCGCGCGGCAGCGCGTCGGCATTGGAAGCCAACCTGGCGCGGATCAACGATCTGAAGAATTACCTGACGGTGCGGGCGCCGTTTGCCGGTGTGATCACGCAGCGCAACATCGACGTGGGGGCGCTGGTGAACGAAGGCAGCACGCTGCTCTATCGCATCGCACAGACTGACCGGCTGCGCACTTATCTCAACGTTCCGCAGGCCGATGCCGGCAATGTGCGGGTGGGCCAGCATGCCACGCTGGAGATCACGGGCCGCGCGGGCGTCAAGTTCCCGGGCGAAGTGACGCGCACGGCGAACGCGCTCGACCCGGCCACGCGCACACTATTGGTGGAAGTGCAGGTGGCGAATGCGGCCGGCACGCTCATGCCGGGCATGTACGCGCAGGTGGACCTGGCGGTGCCGCGGCAGGATCCGCCGCTGGTGATTCCCGGCGACACCCTGGTGGTGCGCAGCGACGGGCCACAGGCGGCGGTGGTGGGGCCGGACGGCGTGGTGCATTTCGCGCGTATTAAACTGGGCCGCGATTTCGGCGATCACCTCGAGGTGCTGGAAGGCCTTCAGCTCGGGCAGCAACTGGTTGCCAACCCCAGCGATGTGGTGCGCGAGGGCGTCAAGGTCAAGCCGGTTCTGGCTCCCCAACCGGCGGCCGCGAAGCGCTAGCGCGAGTCGTGGAAACGAATCTAAATCTTCACCAGGAAATCAGCGATGTGCAAATCAATCCTTAGCGTTTTGCTTGCCTGCTGGCTTGGCGCGTGGCCGGGCGTGGCCGCGCCCCAGGTCAGTTTCCAGAATTCGCCGCGGGTTCACGAGTTGATGCGAGCGGGCAATCTGTACCTTTCGTTGCAGGACGCGCTGGCGCTGGCGATTGAGAACAACCTGGATATCGAGCTCGAACGGTACCTGATGCCGCAGGGCGATGCCGAACTGCTGCGGGCGCAAGGCGGCGGCACGGTCCGCGGCCTCAACTTCACCATTGCGGAAGTGCCCGTGGGCGTGGGCGGGCCGTTGAGTCCGGTGGTAACCAGCGCGGCATCGGCGGGACGCGCCACGGCCGGGACGTCGGTGGTCACCAACGCGCTTGAGCTGGGTGTGCTGGGTGAGCCGCAGGATAATTACTCGCTGCAAGGCACCATTGGACAGTCGAATGGGACCGCTATTCCGGTCTACGATCCGGTGGCGACGGGCCTGTTGAACTTTACTCACCAGACTACTCCGCAGACCAGCTTCCAATCCTATGGGACCAACGCGCTGGTCACCAATACCACAACGGCTAACGCGGGAATCGGGCAAGGGTTTGTGAGCGGCGCGACGGCGTCGGCGAGCTTTAGCAACTACCATACCAACTGGAACTCCATCACCAGCGGCTTCAATCCATTTTCCGGCTCGACTTTGGGAGTCACGGTCACGCAGCCACTGTTGCGTGGTTTTGGCGCCAGCCTGAACCGGCGCTTCATCCGCATCGCCGCCAACGAACGCAAGATCGCCAGCCTGCTGTTCCAGCAGCAGCTCATCGCGACGGTCTACGGCGTCATCCGCCTCTACACGGATTTCGTGGCGCTGACCGAAGACGAGAAGGTGAAACAGGAGACCGTAAACCTGGCCGAGAAGCTCCAGCGCGACACCCAGGCGCAGGTGGACGTGGGGACGCTGGCCCGCGTCGAGTTGGCGCGCGCCAGTGCTCAGGTCTTTTCGGCGCGCCAGGATGTGATTAACGCGCATGGCCTCGTGGAGGAGCAGGAGGCCATCCTCAAGACCGTGCTGACGCGGCGCGGCAACGACGATGCCGAGATCCGCGCGGCCCACATCATTCCCACCGACACCCTGACCATACCGGAGCACGACGACCTCCAGCCGATGCAGGATTTGATTTCGGGCGCGCTACAGAACCGTCCGGACGTGGGGCAGGCGCGGCTGCAGATTGAGAACTCCGTAACTGGTCTCGCCGGCGCGCGCAACGCCACGCTTCCCGAAGTGGATTTGGTGGGCATCATGCAGAACAACGGGCTGGCAGGGACGGCGAATCCATTAGGGAGCTTTGCCTATCCCGGTTACAACGGCGGTTACGGCAGCGCGCTCGAGCAGGTGCTGGCCCACAACTACCCCACGTATGGCATCGGCGTACAGGTGACGCTGCCGATCCACAACCGCATCGCGGAAGCAGACCTGGCGCGCGACGAGCTGCAGGTGAAGCAATCGCAAGTGCGGCTCGGGCAATTGCAGAACCAGGCCCGTCTGGAAGTGGAAGACGCCCTGATTGCCATGCGCCGCTCGCGGGCGTCCTATCTGGCCGCCACGGAAGCGACTCGCCTGCAGCAGGAATCCCTGGAGGCCGAGCAGTCGAAGTTCGAAGTGGGCTCTTCCACGAGCTTTTTCGTCATTCAGTACGCGAGCCTGCTGGCGCAGGCGAAATCCACCGAAGTGGCGGCGCGCAGTTCCTATGTGAAGGCCAAGGCCGCGCTGGCGCGGGCCACGGGCTCGATCCTGGAAGACAATCGGATTTCATTCGACGCCGCGGTTCGAGGCAAGATGTAAGAGTGCCTCCGCTACGGTCCGTGCTTGAACGGCTCTCACGGCGCTTCCGCCGCCGCCGCATGCAGCGCTTTGTGCGGGAGTTCTCGATCGGCCGGGAGACGCGCGTGCTGGATGTGGGCGGCACGCCNNACCAGTCCTTCGATGTAGTCTTCAGCAATTCGGTGATCGAGCACGTCGGCGATGCCGCCAGCCAGCAGCGCTTCGCGCGCGAGGTAGCGCGGGTGGGGCGCGGATTCTGGGTGCAGACGCCCAATCGCTGGTTTCCCGTGGAGCAGCATCTATTGACGCCATTCCTTCACTGGCTGCCGAAACGGTGGCAGCGCGCGATAGCGCGGCGCGGCACGGTGTGGAGCGCGGTGGCGCGGCCGTCGCCGGACCGGCGCAAGTTTTATATCGAACACTTTCTGCGGGACATCAGGCTGCTGGGGCCGCGCGAACTGCGGGCGCTGTTTCCGGCGGCGCAAATTCTGCGCGAGCGGTTTCTGGGAGTTACTAAGTCGCTGATTGCGATTAGGAAAAGACAAGATGCTTAGACTTGCCATGTTATTCGCCGTCCCGGCGGCGCTGGGCGCGCAGACCTCTGAGTTCGTTGCGGAGCGCATGCCGACGCCTTCGTGCCACGCTTCCACCATCGTCGAGATCCGGCCCGGCAAGCTGATGGCGGCCTGGTTCGGCGGCGAGGCGGAAGGTCGGCCGGACGTGGCCATCTGGGGCGCTCGCCGGCAAAACGGAGAGTGGAGCGCGCCGGCCGAGCTGGTGCGCGAGCCGAATATCGCCACTTGGAATCCGGTGCTGTTCCGTTCTGGCGATGGCCTGCTGTGGCTCTACTATAAGTTCGGCCCGGGACCGCAACAGTGGACGGCCGGCCGGATGTCGAGCCGGGACGACGGCACAACCTGGTCCGCGCCGGAGCACCTCCCCGCCGGTATCTACGGGCCCATTCGCGCCAAGCCGCTGGTGCTGCCGGATGGAACCATCGTGAGCGGAACCTCGGTAGAGAGTTACCAATCGTGGTCGGCGTGGATCGAGCGCAGCACCGACCAGGGAAAGACCTGGACGCGCCACGGTCCGATTCGTGCGGAAGGCGGCGGAATCATTCAACCGGTGGTGGTCTGGATGGGAGGCAACCACGTACGGTTTTACGCTCGGTCGCAGTTCGGGCGGATTGTGGGGGCCGATTCGCTGGACGCCGGCGTGACATGGACCGGCGCTCACCCCATCGATCTTCCCAATCCCAACGCCGGCATCGACGTGGTGCGCTTGAAGGACGGCCGTTTCGTGATGGTGTACAACCACAGCGCCACGGCGCGCAGCCCGTTAAACCTGGCGGTGAGCGCGGATGGCGACCACTGGACCGAGTTTCACGCGCTCGAGACCGAACCGGGCGAGTACTCCTACCCGGCGATGATCCAGGGGACCGACGGCAGCCTGCACATAACCTATACGTGGCGGCGCGAGCGTATCAACTACGTGAACTGGCCGCTGGCGGCCATCCCGAAACCGTAAGCGGACCGTCTTACTTCGCGGTCTTATCGGCCAGCATCTGTTCCACGATGTCCTTCACTTCTTTCTTGACGCGCGTGAGTTCTTCGCCGGCCCCAATGCTCGGAAAGCCCGTGTGTACGGCCTTGATGCGGCCATCTCTCCCAATGTAAATGGAAGTGGGATAGGCCCCGATGTGTTCGACATGTGGCACGACGTCACCAAGTTTGACCTTGCCCGGGTCGCCCGCCAGCAGCATCGGATAGGCGATCCCGTACTTGCGGACGAAGGCCTTGAGCGGCGCATAGGTGGGGTCATCGGAGTATTCGAAACAGAATCCGACGATCCCCAGGCCCGCGGCGTGATAGCTCTTGTATAAATCCCCCAGGAACGGCGCTTCGTCGCGGCAGTTCGGGCACCAGCTTCCCGTCACTGTCACGATGTAAGGCTTACCCGCGAAGTCATCGTCCGTGACGGTCTTGCCGTTGACGTCGGGAAAGCTGAAATGGAATTTCGCGGCGGGGTCTTTAGCCCGCGCGAACATCGACGGATCTTCGGGAGGCAGCAGGTTGCGGGAACGTGCCACCGCCGGGCGGTAAGCGGTCATCTTGGAATTGCTCTGCGTCAGATCAAGGGTTCCGTCAGCCAGCAGGGTGCCTTCGAGCAAAACCGCGCGGTCGCCCGAAAAGTGACTGATCCGGAAACGGGTGCCGTCCACGCGTCCCACCAGCGTGCCGACGTCGCCGTCTACCCTCAGGATGGTGCCCTTCAAGTCGACGCCGGACTGCTGCAACAGCAACTGGCTCCCCGGCGTGGCCGCTTTCGTGTGGACTTCCCATTCCCCGTCGAACTTCGCGGGAGCCTCGGTGGGAGCCGGTGGCGCCTGGTAATGCTTCGCCTCAATCGCACTGGGCCGCTTCGTTCTGAGACTAAGGTAACTTCCGGTCAACGCGCCGTCCTTCGCGGTCAGTTGCAATTCCGTGTTGATGTAGTCCCAGCGCGCTGTCAGAGCTCCATCTTTGATCTCGGCTGACGTGGAACAGGCCGGTTGGGTGTCCTCAAAGAAGCAGACGCGCGCGGGGGATTCGGTAACCTCCATGCGGAAAGGAACGTGGGCTCCGCCGGACGTAATGGTTGCATCCCAGCGTCCGTCCAAGTCGCCGGCCAAGGCCACGGTTGCGGACACGAGTAACCAGAGGGCAAATCTGCGCATATGCGAATTCTATCGTGTTCGGGGTTCCCCGTGCATCCGGCGCGCTAAAATAGACAGCGGCTTGCGAATCCTCCAGCTTTCCGAAATCCGGCGCGCGATGGCTTACCCCGATCTCATCAATTGCATGCGCGACGCCTTAATCGCCCAGTCCCGCGGCGAATGCGATACTCCCATGCCGATGCACCTTGACATTGCATCGGAACGGGCCGAAGTGCACATGAAGTCCAGTTACCGGCGCGGCGGCAAGTATTTTGCTATGAAAGTCGCGACGACTTTTCCGGGCAACGTGGCGCGCGATCTCCCCACCGGGAACGGCATGGTTCTGCTGGCGTCGGCCGAAACCGGCGAGCCCGTGGCGATGCTCGCCGATGAGGGCCATCTCACCGATTTGCGCACGGCCGCCGTGGCCGCCATGGTGACGCGCGAGCTCGGGCGGCGCGACGAGAGCCTCGGCATCCTCGGTACGGGCGTGCAGGCGCGCCTGCAAGCGCGGATGCACGCGGAAGTCCTCAACCTGAGACAGATCTGGATCTGGGGCCGCTCCGTGGAGCGGGCGCTCGAATGCTCGCGGGATCTCGCCATCGTCGCGCCCGGCGCAGAGGTTCACATCGCCGGATCGCCGCGCGAAGTGGCCCAGCGCACGCGCCTCATCGTCACCACCACGTCGTCGCGCCAGGCGCTGCTGGCGGCCGCCGATGTGCAGGCCGGCTCGCACCTCTGCGCCGTCGGGGCGGATTCCACGGGGAAGCAGGAGCTCGATCCCGTAGTCCTCCAACAGGCATCGCTGCTGCTGGTGGATTCGCGCCGCCAGTGTGAGAAGCTGGGAGAATTGCAGCACGCGCCGGGCGAGTGGGAACGGGCGGTGGAGATCGGCGCGTTCTGCGAAACGCCGCCGGCGTGGGACGGCGCCGGTGTCAGCGTCTGCGACCTTACCGGGCTCGGCGTCGAGGACCTGTACATCGCCGAATACTGTTACGAGAGGCTCAATTGAAGATCGAACCGTTTGAGATGGAGCGCATGCAGTCGACCTGGGAAAACCTCGTCGAAATGGATATGAGCGAAAGCGGCGTGCGCCCCGTGACGCTGCTGGAACTNNCCCTCTATCCCGGCTCAACGCCGGAGCAAATCGAGGTCACCAACGGTACTTCGGAGGCCAACTATCTGCTGGCGCTCTCGCTGCTGCGCGATGGCGATGAGGTGGCCATGGAAGTGCCCAATTACATGCAATTCGGCGGGCTGCCGAAGAGTTGCGGAGCCCGGCTGCGCACATTCCGCCTGGTGCTCGACCGTAGCTGGGAACCGGATTGGGACGAATTCGAACAGGCCGTCAACGAGAAGACGCGGTTAGTGTATCTCTCGAATCCCAACAACCCCACCGGTTCGGTGCTCACCGAAGAAGCCATGCGCCGCATGCTGGCGCGCTGCGAGCGGGTGGGCGCTTATCTGCTGGCCGACGAAGTCTATCTGGGCGCGGAGATTCATTGCGAGCGCACGCGCAGCTTCTGGGGCATGAGCGACCGCGTCATCGTCACCAGCGGCCTCTCGAAAGCCTACGGAATTCCGGGAGTGCGCATCGGTTGGATCGCCGGTCCGAAGGAAGTGGTAGCGCAGTGTTGGAGCCAGCACGATTACATCACCATTGGGCCGAATAAGATCTCCGATGCAGTAGCGTGCGTGGCGGTGCAGGCGGAGACTCGCGAGAAGCTGTACGCGCGCACGCGGGCCATCCTGCAGCACAACTTGCCAATCATGCGGAAGTGGGTGGATGACTTCGGCGGCAAGTTGGAGTTTCGCGAGCCGCGCGCGGGCGCTCTGTGCCTGGTGCGGTACAATTTTCCAATGCCGAGCTACCCGCTGTGCGAGCGCATACGCATGAACCAGAGCGTGCTGATTGTGCCGGGCGTGCATCTGGGCCTGGAAGGATTTGTGCGGCTGTGGTTAGGCGGGAAGCCGGATTTTCTCAGCGAAGGCTTGCGAAGGATCGGGATCGAATTCAGAAAGGCATTCGAGAGCATGGCATAGGATGATGCAGCTTCCAGCTAGGGGCGTCATTGGACACCAATCAGAGCCGCGACCGTCAGGGAGCGGGCCGCAAAGCTTTCGCTGAGACGCTTGCAGTCTTCCTGTCTTCTATATATCGACGCCGACGGCCTCAACGTGATGGAGCGCGGCGATGGGCGAAGATTCGAGATCCACTGGCATCCAGGCGCCCCGTCCGGAGAAAACTACGAAGTCATCCGCGACTTGACGGCGCACGCCGCCTAAGGCTGTGTGCCCACTCTCACGGTAATCGCAGGCCCGGAAAGTCTCGCGATCCGTCGAGTTCGAGGGTCGGGACCGGCTGTTGGACCCCGATTCAATAGCCCGCGGGTTGAATCCGTTGGATCCATCCGCTGCCGCCATCGCCGCCGGAAGAGACGTTCTGAAACGAACCGCGGACTACCTCAATCGGGGCGTGAGTTTTGCAGTCGAGACACTCTTTCCAGCCGAGGTAGGTTGGACCTGATCCGCAAAGCCAAATCCCGGGGGTATGAGATCCACCTGGTGTTTATTGGAATGGATAGCCCCGAACGATGCATCACACGCATACGGAATCGGGCGGCGAGCGGCCGAAGCGCTCGGGTCGGTGAATAGGGCACTGCCCAAGGTTGACCAGCCCAGAGCGAGAAATGCGTCCGTCCCGTTTTTCACCCTCCCGGCTCGCCGTGCGGGACCGCAGCCCTGGCGCACGGCCCCGCTGAAGCGACCGGCACTCTCCGGCCGCCATGCCAAATTCACCTATTTCGGCTTGTCTGGCTTGTCCGGTTTGTCTGGCTTGTCCGGTTTGTCTGGCTTCTCCGGCTTGTCCGGCTTGTCTGGCTCTTTTGGATCCATATTTTCTCCTTTCCGGCTTCCGAAGAAGCCCAAGTTCCTTTCGGCCATCAGGGTCGGCAACTTCGAGCCTGGTCTGAATTGACTATGTGCGGAGTTGGTGCTTACATGCAGAATACCCCGCCGTAATCCAGACTCTAGCTCCAATAGGGCTTGGCGCCGTAATA
>PLZX01000345.1 GCA_003152325.1 Bryobacterales bacterium
AGCGGGGAAGACCCGCCGATGGCCGCGAGGCGCTGCCGCACTTCTTCCAGCACTTTGGGAGGTGTCGGACCCGGACGCCCGCCGCGCACGAATTTCAGGTATTCTTCGACATCCTCTACCCGCTCCGGCGCGCCGTGAGCGAGCAGCAGAACCGCCTGCTTCACGGCTTGAAGTCCCTCACCATCTCCACTACGGCCTTCACGTTTTCCACGGGAGTCTCCGGCAAAATGCCGTGCCCCAGGTTGAAAATGTGGCCGGGCCGCGTGCCCGTGCGCTTCAGCAGCTCATGCACCTTGGTGCGCAGTTCAGGGAGCGGCGCGAACAGCGCCACCGGGTCCAGGTTCCCCTGGATGGCCGAGCGGTAGCTGATGTCCATCCACGCCTGGTCGATGTTGATGCGCCAGTCCACGCCCATCACATCGCCGCCCGCCGCGTGCAGTTCCTTGAAGAATCCCGAGGCGCCCGTGCCGAAATGAATCACCGGCACGCCGGTCGACCGGATGCGCTCGATCAGCGCCCGCGAATAAGGTGCGGCATACCGTACGTAATCGTCCGAACCGAGCGCGCCCACCCAGCTATCGAACACCTGGATGGCCCGCGCGCCGGCGGTCACCTGCAGGTGCGCAAAGGGCGCCAGCACGTCCACGATCTTGCCCATCAGCCGCCGCCACAGCGTTTCGTCGCTGTACATCAGCTTCTTTGTGCGGATAAAATTGCGCGACGCTCCGCCTTCGATCATGTAGCTCGCCATGGTGAACGGCGCGCCCACAAACCCGATCACCGGAACACGGCCGGCGAGCGACCGCACTACGCTCTGGATGGCCTCTCCCACGTAGCCCAGGTCGTCGGTGTTGGTAGTGGAGAGCGAATCCACGTCGTCGGTGGTGCGCACCGGGTTCGAAATCACCGGTCCTTCGCCCTTCTCGTACTTCAGCTTCAACCCCATGGGCTCGACGGGCAGCAGCAAATCCGCGAAAATGATGGCTGCATCCACGTCCAGCATCTCCACCGGCTGTAAAGTCACGGTCGATGCCAGGTCCGGACGCTTACAAATCTCCAGAATTCCGTGCTTGTCGCGGATCTGGCGATACTGCTTCAAATAGCGGCCTGCCTGCCGCATAAACCATACCGGCCGCACGTCCGTGGGCCGACGCCGGCAGGCGTCCAAAAATCGGCTGGTCATCGGAGCCGCGCGCATTGCTGATCCATCCTGTCTTTCGTCAGAAACTATACCTCAAGTCGTTGGATTGGGCTCGATAGCCCGTTTGGCCTCGGTCGCGGCCGGTGCCGCCAACAGAAACAAAACTATCACAATTTGTTTGCTTTTAGGGCTATTTTTCGGTCCGGCCGCGAGATTTCTTCGCCCGTTTTATCAAAAAGTCGATTCGGCTGTCGGCGTCCGGGGCCTTATCACGCTCAAAATGCAGTTCCGGGACCCGCCGCAGGCTCAACCGGCTGGCCAGCTCGTGCCGCAAATACGCTTCGGCATGGTCGAGCGCCGCCATCGACAGGTGCTGCTCCCGTTCGGTTCCCCGGGCCGCTACGCGGATATTCGCATGCCGCCCGTCCATGCTGACATGCACATCTGTTACTTCCACCGCCAGTAGCCGTGGGTCGTCCGTCTCAAATCCGATGATTTCGGATAACTCCTCCCGCACCGCCTCGGAAACCCGCAATGCCCGCCGCTCGTCCATATCAAAGTTAAAGCCCCGGTCTCTGGGCAAGCTAAAGCATGCCCCACCAAACACTGATCTCCGCAGTGGTGGGGCATGCTTTAGCTTGCCAACCTTCTCACGCCAGCCATTCCACGGTGGCCCCAGTCAGTTCCGCGCCCAACAAGGCTGCCGCTTCTTCTTCTACGCCGCGTAGCACTTTTTCCGCATGGACGCGATCGCCCGAAACCGTCACCGCCGCTATTGCCGAGCGTTGCCACAAGTCCTGGTATTCGATCTCCGCCACCGCCACGTTGAACTTGTGGCGCAGGCGGTCCTTCAGGCTTTCCACCACGTGCCGCTTCTCTTTGAGCGAATGCGCGTTCTCCAGCCGCAGTTCCAGGGTTACGACGCCGATCGCAGCCATGTCTTAGGCAGCTTCGTTGGCGACGCGCTCCGTCTTGAAGGCTTCGATGATGTCGCCCTGCTTGACGTCCCCGTAGTTTTCCAACGTAATGCCGCACTCCATCCCGCTCTTCGCCTCGCTCACGTCGTCTTTGAATCGCCGCAGCGAACCGATCTTCCCGGTGTGGACCACCACGTTGTCACGCAGCAGCCGCACTTCCGAATCGCGGGTAATGGTCCCATCCAAAACGATGCAGCCCGCCACGTTGCCCACTTTGGTGATGCGGAACGTGTCCCGCACTTCGGCCTTGCCACGGTAGACTTCCTTGTAAACCGGCGACAGCAAACCAGTCATTGCCAGCTTGATCTCGTCCGTCAGGTTGTAAATGATGGTGTGCAGCCGCACATCCACCTTTTCCTGCTCCGCCAGCGCCGCAGCGTTGCGCTCTGGCCGCACGTTGAACCCGATGATAATCGCGTTCGAGGCCGATGCCAGCAGCACGTCCGATTCGTTGATGGCGCCTACGCCCGAGTGAATCACCCGGACCTTCACCTTTTCGTTCGAGAGCTTCTGTAGCGATTCGGTCAGCACCTCGGCCGATCCGCCCACGTCCGTCTTGATGATGATCGGCAGTTCCTTGACTTCGCCCGCCTTCATCTGCAGGTGCAGTTGTTCCAGGGTGATGCGGCTGGATTTCGCCAGCGACTTTTCCTTTGCCTTCTGATCGCGGAACCCGACAATCTGTTTCGCCTTGGCTGTGTCCGTCACCACCTGGAAGTCGTCGCCCGCGTCCGGCATCGAATCCAGACCCAGCACTTCCACCGGCGTCGAAGGCTCGGCTTTGCGGATCTGCGCGCCGCGGTCGTTTTGCATGGCGCGCACCTTGCCGAATACCGCGCCGCAGATGAAGAAATCTCCCACGGACAGCGTGCCGTTGCGCACCAGCACCGTCGCCACCGGTCCGCGCCCGCGGTCCAGTTGCGCTTCGATCACCGTGCCCATGGCCGGCCGATTCGGATTGGCCTTCAGGTCCTGCAACTCGGCCACCAGCAGAATCATTTCGAGCAACAGCGGCAGGCCCTGCTGGGTCCGCGCCGAAACCGGCACCATTACTACGTCGCCGCCCCAGTCTTCCGCCAGCAGGCCGCGGTCGGCCAGTTGCTGCTTAATGCGTTCGGGCTGAGCGTCAACCTTGTCGATCTTATTGATCGCTACGATGATCGGAACCTTCGCCGCCCGGGCGTGGTCGATGGCTTCGAGCGTCTGCGGCATCACACCGTCATCCGCCGCCACCACCAGAATCACGATATCCGTAACTTTCGCGCCGCGCGCGCGCATCCTCGTGAAGGCCTCGTGGCCCGGCGTGTCGATGAACACGATCTTCTTGCCGTTCATCTCCACCTGGTACGCGCCTATGTGCTGCGTGATTCCGCCGGCTTCCCGCTCCGCCACGTGGGCTTCGCGGATCGCGTCCAGCAGCGAGGTCTTTCCATGGTCGACGTGCCCCATGATGGTCACCACCGGCGCGCGCTTCTGCAGGTCCTTGGTCTCCTCGGCTTCTTCCACTGCCTGCATGGCTTCGGTTTCGTAGCTCACCGTTGCGGTGGAAGCGCCGAATTCGCGCGCCACTTCCGTTGCCAGCTTCGAATCGAGCGTCTGGTTGATAGTCGCAAAAATACTGCGGTCCATCAGTTTCTTCATCACCAGGGCGGCCTTCACGTCCAGCTTTTCGCAAAGCTCCTTCACCGTGATGCCTTCCGAAATGGTGATCTTGCGATTGATCGGCGGAGGACCGGCTTCCACCTGCCGCCGAGCCGGCCGGAGCATCCGCTCCTGTTCCTGGCGCTCCCTGGGCTGGGGGCGCGAGGGACGCTTGTCGCCGGGGCGTCCGCGCGGTTGCTCCATGGGAGGCGGCGCCAGACCAGGCTCCATCCGGCCTCGCGAGGTGGGGTGCTGGGGCCGCGGTCCGGCTGAGCGCACGCCCGGAGGCCCGGGCCGCACACCCGTTTTGGCCACCATCGGCTGTCCCGGCCGGATCGGTCCACGATAGATCGGTTGGCCCGGCACCGGTGAGCTGGGCTGTCTCGGAACACCCGGACGCGGCGAAGAGGGCGGCGCGGGCATCGCCGGTCTCGGCATGCCCAGCTTGGCCACCAGGTCCGCACGCGGTGGAACCACCGGCCGTGCAGCGGGTTGGCCCACTAATGTCCGCCCGGCAGTCAAAGGCATCGAACCACCGGTTGCTGGCGCCGGCGCGGATGCGGGAGCGCCCGGCCCGGGCGTCCCGACCCTCGGCCGGCCTACGATGATTGGTCTGGCTGCCATCCCGGGCATCGCGGCGCCGGGACCGGAAACACGGGTTCCTTCCGCCGGCGTCGTTGGAAATGGTTGGCGCGGGCCAGAGAGAATCTGTCCGGGACGTGGAGAGGGAGTCGAGGGTCCCGGCAGCGGCTTCGCGGCCGGTATGGTTGGACGTCCCGGCGCAATCACGGCCGCTGGCGGCATCTGTGGCGGAGCAGGAGCCGGCGCCGCCCGTGGGCCTTCCGGCCGCGGCACTGTCGTTCCTACCGCCCCTACCGGCGGATGGATCGGCCGGCCCGGCGCCAGCGGCGGCCGGATGGGCGCAGCGCTTCCCAGTGTCGCCTTCGCTTCCTCCACGGCCGTCTTGCCGTCCGCTTCGGCCGCCGGCGCTTCGTGCACTGCGGTCTCAAGGTGCGCGCGCGCGGCCGGTGCTGCCGCCGGCGCCTCCGCGGCTTCCACGGTGTCCGTTGCCGCCGCGCTTTCTTCGGCCGGCTCGTCTTCCGTCCCGGCTGTTTCCGGTCCGTCGAAACCATAGAGATGACGCAGCTTGATCGCTACGTCTTCATCGATCGAGCTGGAGTGCGTCTTCTTTTCCGTTACGCCGAGTTCGGGCAGCCGGTCCAGGATCTCGTGAGCCTTGACTTCCAACTCCCGTGCCAGCTCATTGATTCGAATCTTCTTCATAGAGAAAGCTATCTGCTTCTACCGCTTCTACTGCACAGGCGCTACTTCCCCGTCACAGCCACCGTGGCAGCCTTACTCGCCGCTTTCAGCCGGGGCGCCCTCGTCCGGTTCGGTCCCTTCCGGGCCGTGACCTTCCGACGGATTGTGGGTGGGGGAACCCGCGTCTTCTATCGTACCAAACTGTTCCGCCGCTGCTTGGCTTTCCGCTTCCACCGCCGGCGAAGCCGCTTCTTCCGCCGCCGGCTCGGCTTCCACCGCCTCAGCCGCTGCTTCCACTGCCTCGGCCGTGGCTTCCGCTGCCGGATCGGCTGCTGCTTCCGCCGCCTCAGCCGCTGGCTCTTCGAACTGGCTGTAGTAGGCGTTCACCGCTTCCTGGATGGTCTCCACTACTTGCGGTCCCACGTCCTGGATCTCTTCCAGTTGCTCCGGCGTCATGCTTCCCAATTGCTCGATGGTGCCGATGCCTGTTGACACCAGCTTTTCCACGAGTATTTCGGATAGCCCGTACTCGATCAGCACCGATACTGGCGCGCCC
Organism: Bryobacterales bacterium; assembly: GCA_003152325.1. Lineage (GTDB taxonomy): Bacteria > Acidobacteriota > Terriglobia > Bryobacterales > Bryobacteraceae > PALSA-129. The sequence goes on from PLZX01000345.1 coordinate 5,579, forward strand.
GGCGCCACCAGCGCGGCCATCTGCGATTCCACTTCCTGCCGCTTCTCTTCTTCGCTCTTGATATCGATCTTCCAGTTCAGCAGCTTCGCCGCCAGGCGCACGTTCTGCCCCTTCTTGCCGATCGCCAGCGANNCGCCGCGCAGTTCGCGGATAATCGATTGCACCCGCATGCCCTTCATGCCTACGCAGGCGCCTACGCTGTCCACGTCGCGGTCCCGGCTCTGCACCGCGATCTTGGTCCGCTCGCCGGCCTCGCGCGCGCAGCCTTTAATGGCCACCGTGCCGTCGTAAATCTCCGGCACTTCCTGTTCGAACAGCCGCATCACCAGCTCCGGCGCTGCGCGCGATACCACCACGCCGGGGCCCTTGCTCGATTTATCCACCAGCCGGATCACGCAGCGCACGCGGTCGCTCACGCTGTAGCTCTCCAGGCGCGACTGTTCCTTCTTGGGCAGCTTGGCTTCGGTCTTGCCCAGGTCCAGAATGTAGTCCGGCCCTTCCACCCGCTTGATCGTGCAGTTCACCAACTCGCCCGTGCGCCCCGAGTATTCGTTGAACACGGTCTCGCGTTCGGCTTCCCGCACCTTCTGGAAAATTACCTGTTTGGCGGTCTGTGCGGAAATCCGTCCCAGCGCGTCGGTCTTCTTCTGGAGGCGAATTTCAGACCCGACTTCGGCCTCCGGCAGGATGCGGCGCGCTTCCACCAGCGTCATTTCGTGTACCGGGTCTTCCACCGTCTCCACCGCCTTTTTCACCGCATAGAGCTGGATCGCGCCGGTCTTGGGGTCCATGTCCGCCACGTAATCTTCATTGGTGCGGTAATGCTTGCGCGCGGCAATCAGCATCGCGTCCTTCACCGCGTCAAACACGATTTGCGGATCGATGCCCTTTTCCTTGCTCAGTATCTCGATGGATTGAAAAATCGTTTCCAAAGTGCCCTCGTTATCCCAATTGAGTTTTCTGGCTGTATTTCTCCGGCGGGCTTACCACTCGAACTTCAGATTGGCCTTTTGAACCTGGTCGAAGGGGAATCGCAAGGTCTCGCCCGGCGCCGTTTCGATCAACACCTGGCCGTCTTCCAATCCGGCCAGCGTGCCGTCCCAGTTGCGCCGTCCGTTCACCGCTTCGCGCAGTGTCAGATTGGCCTTCTTCCCCTGAAAGCGCTGGTAATCCTGTGGCTTGAGAAGTTTCCGTTCTAATCCGGGCGAACTCACTTCGAGTGTGTACCGCCCTCCCGGCACCACATCCTCCACGTCCAGAATGGTGCCGACCTGGTGGGACACGGTTTCGCAGTCCCCGTGCGTGACGCCCTCGGGTTTATCGATCGAGATGCGCACAAAGCGTTGATTCCCGCCGCCTTTGACTTCCACCTCGACCAATTCGAGCCCCTCGGCATCCGCCACGCGTTGCGCAATTTCCTCGATTTTGGCCGCCATTTGTCCCGACATTCCCTAAATCCCAACAAAAAAGTGGGCTTTCGCCCACTTGTAGGGTTCGACACTCAAAACTCATTGTACCGTGTTTGCGAAGGGAGGGGAAGTGGCGTGGCCGACATAAACAGGCCACAAAATCCTACCCTCTCAGAAAAAAAACGGCCGCATACGCCAAATGATGCGTACGCGGCCGGTTGCGATAATTGGAGCGTTCTAACGGGTCAGACGCCTGCGCCCGAGAACACCCAGACCTAGCAAGCCGCTCCCCAGCAGGATCAGCGAGGCCGGTTCGGGAGTCCCGGGTCCGGGAGACGAACTGCCGAACGTTACGTCATCGAACACGATCTGATCCGCGGTACCACCAAAATTAATGGACTCGGCGACGCCCGAGAAGGTAACACCGGCGGGAAAGAACGGGCAGAAGTCAGCATTGTACGCCGGACAGCCGACGCCAGTGACCGGCAGATCCAAGGTTGCGAGCAACGTACCGGTGCCGTCAACGCCGCTGTAGACCTGGATCGAACCGGGTGTGCTGAAGGCGGTGTAGTTAAAAGAGAAACCGGTATCGAAGCCGGTAGGGAAATCCAGGAAGGTGCTGGAACCCACGAGGAAGAACAGTCCGCCCAGTTGAGAAGCCGGATCGCCCAATCCACCGCGAGAGGTGTTCGACGGGGTTTGAGTTGTAGTGTTCAAAGCGAGCATCAGAGCATTGTCGGGGAAAGTGATGCCCAAGCTTGGCCCTGTTACTCCAGCGCCATCCATGCCGCCGTTGTAGAAGCTTCCGATCGTCACTTCCGTCTGGGGGTAAGGCGCGAGTCCCTCAAAAGTGAGGTCAATGATGCCAGCCTTGGCCGGCATGGCTGTTAAGGCAATTGCCGCAGCCGCTATTGTGATCAGCGTTAAGACGCTTACGTTCCTTCTCTTCATTCATGCCTCCTTGTGTATCTTTAGCATTAAACCGGTTCGAAACTTCTTCTGCGCGTACCCCTGCCAATTTGGGAGTCACGCACCTGACCGGCACGCAATGTTTTAAGAAAGGCTATCACGAAGTAACATCGGGTGCTACCTAATAATCTAGATGTTCATCTGCTTTAGTATTAGTACTAAAGTACTAGGCTACTTGACCTCGATGGACCCGCCCCTCGCCGCCATCTTGCCTTCCAGGGCATCTTGCGCCAAGGCGCGCACGGAGTAAGTGCCCAGGGGCGCTTCGAGCGTCATCGAGACAGTCAGGCCTGTCTTCGCTAACTGCGCGAAAGTCGCCTCGGTGAAATTCAGCTCCAGCTCGCTCCCCTTGCCGGCCACGAAGGCGCCGCGGCTATCCAGCAAAACGGCCACGAAGGTGAGTTTCTGCGTCCGCCGGGCGTCCCTGGTTTCGAAATGCAGGCGGCTGATATCCAGGTGCGCGACCATCGTTACACTCGGGGGCCCCGTCCTCTGTTCCCAGGAGAACCCGACAGGCAAATCCGCGAGGGTATCGGAGGCCATTACTTCACTGTCCAGCTTGGTGGGAGAGGAGACCGGCGCAGCGCCATTCGCCGAGGGCGCCGCGTAGCCCAAGCGGGCCTGCAGCGAGTACCGTTTGGCCGCGGTGAGCCGCACTTTCAGGCTGTGAAAACGGCCGTCGGCCACTACGCCCGATGGCGCAAAACTGAGCACGTACATGGCTTCCGGCACCATGCCCAACTCCCGGAAGCCCCGCAAGAGATCGTTGCTGTTGTGGTAGAAGGTGCCACCCGTGCCGGCGGCCAGAACCGCCATCCCGTCGTCCTTCGCCTGTGCCTGCCGGCCTGCGATTTGCGCGTTGACGGCCTGCGCGCGTTGTGAAACCCGGCCAAGCGGCGAAGACTCGGAAGCGTCACCTCCCGGCATCACGTTGTACAGCCCCTTGGCGTCCAGAGTGTTGATCACCACTTCCGCGTGCAGCGCCTTGGCCATCAACAGATCCTCGTCGGCCTCCAGGTTGCCTGTGAGGAATCCCGCGGAGGTCAGCAGAATCATGCGCTCGCCCGCCAACTTCGCCATGCCGCCCACCAGGCTCTCAATCACGCGCAGGGTGTTCCTTGAGTTGAACAGCGCGTGTTCCCAGATCCCCTGGGCCATGGACATTACCTGTTCCTTAGCGTCCGGGGTCCGTCGGAGGCAGGATTGCAGTTCGGCCACTTTCGCCTGCAGCACATCGTTGTCCAGGTGATTAACGATCAGGTAGGCTTCATAGGGCCGGATGCGTGGGCATTGCAGCGCCGAATCGTCGGAGTATCTCGGATGGGCAGTCACCTTGGCGATCTGCTCGACCAACTTCGCCACGTCTCCGGTGAACTCGGAGTTCTGCGACAGCGCTGTAGTGACCACCACGCGGTCGCCGGGCGCCAGGCTGGTTCTGACGAATCGTTCGGCGGCATCTTTGGCCGGCTTCAGGGCGGCCGTGTCTGTGTTCATATCGTCGAAGCAGAGCGCCACGAAGCGGGGCCGCGGTTCGCCTTTAGGTCCCGCGGCGCCCGCGGCCGCTGCCGGTACCGCGCCCGGCTTCGTGCCGCCACCCGCGTCCCCCTGCGGTGTGAAATGTTGCACCGAGAAAGCCGTGATGGCCTGTTTTTTCCCCGCGTCGTAGATTTCGAAATCGTCCCGTGTGAGACCGGCAACCGCGCGATGCTGCCCGTCGCGGACCACCACCGGAACTTCCACCAGGTCCACCTGCGTGCGCAACGTGATCATCGATGGAGGCACGTACGAAAAGCTCCGCGCGTGCATCTCGTCGGGAGGGATCGACTGGGCCACCGCCATGCCAAGGCAGGCAAGCGCGGCCGGCGCCGCCAGATAGGGGCTCTTGAAGAAGTTCACGTGCCTAAGCCGCGAGGATAGCACGTGGACGCCGACAACAATCCACCGCCCTCGCGTTTTATACACAACTTTGTCACACCCGGCCGCCGCTAACTTCAATCCTGCGTTGGCGGAGAAATTTGTTGAAAACCACCTGCGCCGTTCCGAATCGGCTGGCGTTCCGCCCGCCGCCGCGCTACAAAGACAGTGTCCATTAGGTGGCTGCGCAGCCGGTGTGGCAAATCTCGGGGGAGGTGGTCATCCGGTTGCGCAGGCCTCCTTGGATGCCCCCTCCCCAACTCCCCGTCATCTCCGGTACACTGTGGAGCGACGCAACTGGAGCGCCCTGTCATGCTGATTGTGAAACGTCGCGCGTGGTTAGCCGTGCTCTCGGTCATCACCCTTGCCGCAGCCTTGGCCCAACCCGGAGCCGCCCCCAATTCGCAACCCAATCCGTATCGCACCATCGAGAACTTTTTCAAAATGCCGGAGGGCCGCGCCTGGGGCTCTACCAGCGCCGTCGATCTCGATGGCGACGGCCACATCTGGGTGGCCGAACGGTGTGGCGCCAACTCCTGCGCCGATAGCCCGCTCGCGCCCGTACTGGAGTTCGATTCCCGCGGCAAACTTCTCAAGAGCTTCGGCGCCGGCATGCTGCTCTTCCCGCATAACCTGGTGGTCGACGGCGACGGCAACATCTGGGTAACCGACGGCCGCGGGCATCAGATCGTCAAGTTCAATCCCGACGGCAAAGTCCTCCTCACCCTCGGCAAGAAAGGCGTCCCGGGCGATGGCCCCGATACCTTCAATCAACCTTCCGCGGTGGCCATCGCTCCCAACGGTGACATCTTCGTCGCCGACGGCCACGGCGGCAACTCCAACGCCCGCGTGGTGAAGTTTTCCAAAGACGGCACGTTCCTCAAAACCTGGGGCAAGAAAGGCGCCGCCCCCGGCGAGTTTGATACTCCCCACTGCCTGGCTTTCGATTCCACCGGCCGCCTCTTCGTCGGCGACCGCGCCAACAACCGCATCCAGATCTTCGACCAGGACGGCAAGTTTCTCGATCAGTGGCCTCAGTTCAGCCGCCCCAGCGGCCTCTACATCGGCAAGGGCGACATTCTTTATGTCTCCGATTCCGAATCTCGCGAGCGCGATGGTTACGGTCACCACCCCGGCTGGAAGCGCGGCATCCGCGTCGGCAGCGCCAGGACCGGCGTCGTCGCCGCGTTCATCCCCGACACGTTCGCCGATCCTGAAGGCGCCGCCACCAGCGGCTCGGAAGGTATTGCCGCCGATTCTCAAGGCGTCATCTATGGCGCTGAGGTCGGCCAGAAAGACTTGAAGAAGTATGTCAAGTAGGGCCATCGCCCCCTCGGGTAAATGTAGATTCAGGCATCAAACTCCTGATTATGATATTGTGAGTCCTATGCGGCTCTTCAAATGGACCAAGGCCAATGCCTGCTTTGTCCCTGAAATCGATGACGAGCATCGCTCCATCTACCGCGTGGCCGATGAACTGCACCAGTCGCTGGTCGCCGGGGCTCCCGAATTCGCAATCCTCGAAATCTTCCACCGGCTCATCGCCACCGCCGAAGACCACCTGGTGCACGAAGAAGGCCTCATGCGCTCCACGCGCTACTCCGGGCGCGCCTGGCATCAGCAGCAGCATGACACGCTTCGCAAGCGCCTGCGCCAGTTTGTGCCCATCGTCGAAGACGGGGACCGCGAGGCCGCCGTCGCGTTGATCGAATTCCTTTCGAAGTGGTTGAAAGACCACACGGCGCTTGCCGACCGCATGCTGGGCGCGCACCTCCGCAACCAGGATCGCCTGCACGCAGCGTGATACCGTAGGGTCGATGTCCCGCCCGATCGCTTTCGCGCTTGCCGTTGCAGCCGCGCTCGCGGTTGCCGGATGCTCGCCATCCACTGAAACAGAAAAGGAAGAGAAGGCTGCCCCTGCCGCCGCTAAGCAGGAAGCCGTACCCGCCGTTTATCACGTCCAGCTCGATACGTCGAAGGGCTTGATCGATCTCGAAATTCATCGCGACTGGGCGCCCCACGGCGCCGATCATTTCTACGAGTTGGTGCACTCCGGTTTCTTCGACGGCGCGCGGTTCTTCCGCTTCGTGCGCGATTTCGTAGTCCAGTTCGGCATCAACGGCGATCCGCAAACCAACCAGCTATGGGCCTCCGCCATGCTGCCCGACGATCCGGTGAAAGAGCACAACGTCAAAGGCGCCCTGACCTTCGCCGCGCGCGGCCCGAATACGCGGTCTACGCAGTTGTTCATCAACCTGTCCGACAATCGCAAGAGCCTCGATGGCCATGGCTTCGCGCCCATCGGCAAGGTGACCGCCGGCATGGAAGTGGTGGAGAACCTGTACTCTTTTTATGGCGACATGCCGCCCACGGGGCAGGGACCCGATCCGAACCTGATCCAGCAGAAGGGCAACCCATATTTGGAAAGTCATTTTCCCCGGCTGGATTTCATCAAAAAGGCTGTGATTCGGTGATATAGTATTGATGGCCCTGCCCCCGATCCGAAGGGGACCAGGAAGTTACCAATACAGGGTCAAACTTGAACGACGCGGCCCGGCGGATTAACCACCCGCCGGGTTTTTTTATGCCGTCGTTTTCTTCTGTTCGTGGATTTCCTGCAGGCTCCAGACCCGAATCGGATCCCGCAGCTTCGCCGCCACGGCGTCCGCTGCCGCGCGTGCTCCGCTCATCGTGGTGATGCACGGCACACGGTACATCACCGCGCTGCGGCGGATGGCCTTCTCATCGTGGAACGCGGGCGCGCCAGCCGTGGTGTATATGGCCAACTGGACGGAGCCGCCTTTCAACAGGTCCACCACGTTCGGCCGGCCTTCGTTCACTTTGAGGACGGTCCTGCAAGCGAGGCCGGCGTTGCGTAACGCTGCGGCCGTGCCGCGCGTCGCCACCAGTTGGAATCCCAGGTCCGCGAACGATTTGGCCACTTTCACGGCTTCCTGCTTCTGATGGTCGTTCACGCTGATGAACACCGTGCCTTTGTCGGGCAGGGGACTGCCGGCGCTGATCTGCGCCTTCAGAAACGCTTCGCCGAAATTCACGCCCACGCCCATCACTTCGCCCGTGGAGCGCATCTCCGGACCGAGCGCCGGGTCGACGCCCGGGAATTTGTTGAACGGAAACACGGGCGACTTGACGAAATCCTGGGTGACTGAAAGTTTGCCGGTCCCCAGGTTGTAATCCTTCAGCTTGCGGCCCCACATCAGACCCACCGCGATCTTGGGAAGCGCCACGCCGGTGGCCTTACTCACATAGGGCACCGTGCGCGAGGCGCGCGGGTTCACTTCCAGAACGTACACCACGCCGTTCTGAATGGCGTACTGCACATTCATCAGCCCGACCACGCGCAGCGCTTTGGCCAGCCGGACCGTGTAGTCTTCGATGGTGGCGAGGGTCTTCGCCGACAGCGATTGCGGCGGCAGCACGCAGGAGCTGTCGCCCGAGTGTACGCCGGCCTCTTCAATGTGCTCCATGATTCCGGCGATCAGAACTTCGTCGCCATCCGCCAGCGCGTCCACGTCCACTTCGGTGGCGTCTTCCAGGAAGCGGTCGATCAGCACCGGCCGGTCCTGCGAGAACGTCACCGCCTCGTGCATGTACTGCCGCACCATCTCCTCGTCGTACGCGATCACCATGGCGCGTCCGCCCAGCACGTAGCTGGGCCGCACCAGCACCGGGTATCCAATGCGCCGCGCCGCTTCGCAAGCTTCCGCCACGCTGGTGGCCGTGCCGTTCGCGGGGCAGGGAATCGCCAGCTCTTCCAGCAGCTTACCGAAAAGCTTGCGGTCCTCGGCCAGGTCGATGTCGGAAGGGTCGGTGCCGATAATCGGCACGCCCAGCCGCTTCAGCGGCAACGCCAGGTTGAGCGGCGTCTGCCCGCCGAACTGCACAATCAGCCCGTCGGGCTTCTCCGTGTCGCAGATGTTGAGGACATTCTCCAGCGTCAGCGGCTCGAAGTAGAGGCG
>PLZX01000225.1:0-10196 GCA_003152325.1 Bryobacterales bacterium
AGCGCATCGATAAGCGTTCGGGCGTATCGCAACGTCTGCCGATTTCAGCTCTGGAAAACGCGGTGTCGAACGCCGAGCGGCGCGCACTCAAGACCAAAGAAGACAAGGCGGTGCCCCGCATCGTGGATTTGTATTCCGCGCTGCCCTCCATCACCGGAAAGCTGGAACTGGAGTACGAGGGCGAGCTGAAGGGCGGCGAGGTGGTGGCGCGGGAATTGATCCGGCTGGCCGTGGGCCGCATCTTCAACCGGTATTTCGAGGGCGCGAATCTGGGGCAGGTGGTGCAATGGTTCGACCTGGGCGGCTCGTTGAAACTTGACGAGACGGTGGATTCCGCGGGCATGGTGCGGCAACTCGGCGGGATCCAGGGCCTGATGGAGAAGACCAAGGCGCTGGGCCTGACGCCCAACGAGCCGGACGCCGTGCGCGCCGCCGCCGCCGAGTTCATTCTGGAAGGCCTGCACGCTCACCGGCGCATCAGCCGGAACGAGGAGCGAGGCTTTGGCGCCGAAGAGAAGAAGCGCGAGGGGCCGCGAGAAGAAGGAAAGCCGGAGCGGCCGAATTTCCGAAGGCAGTACAACTAGGTAGCCGCGTCTATGAAATGGATACGCTATTCGAAGTACACCGGGGAGGATCTGGGGATCGACGCGGAGCAACTGCTCCAGGCGCTCTCCGATTTCCTGCTGGGGAGCGGCTTCGAAGCGCAGTTCAATCCCTACGGCGAATGGAACGACCGGAACCTGGACGATCTCAAGAAGGCCATCCAACAGGCGCTCGAAGAGGGCAAGCTCTTCGACACTGAGACCCTCGAACAGATGATGGAGCAGCTCCGCCAGATGAGCCCGGAGCAGCTCGACCAGCTTCTGGACCGCCTGGTGCAGAAGATGATCGACGAGGGGCAGATCACGGTTGAAGAGCAGGGCGAGCCGCAAAACGGCGGGGGTGGAGTGGGCGACAACCGGGAGAGCAAAGCGCGCTTTGAAGTGACCGATAAATCGCTCGACTTCCTGGGCTTCAAGACGCTGAAGGACCTGCTGGGATCGCTGGGCCGATCGAGCTTCGGCCGGCACGATACGCGCGACCTGGCGACCGGCATCGAAGCCAACGGCTCCTCGCGGCAGTACGAATTCGGCGATACCCTCAATCTGGACATCAGCGAGACACTGTTTTCGGCCATCCGGCGCGAAGGCGCCCAGGTGCCGCTGAATCTGGAGTACTCCGACCTGCACGTACACCAGTGCGAGTATCAGAGCTCCTGCGCCACGGTCCTGATGCTGGATTGCAGCCACAGCATGATTCTGTATGGCGAGGACCGGTTCACCCCGGCGAAGAAGGTCGCCATGGCGTTGGCACACCTGATCCGCACGCAATATCCGGGCGACAGCCTGCGCTGCGTGCTGTTCCACGACACGGCGGAGGAACTGGCCATCAGCCAACTGGCGCGCGTGCAAGTTGGCCCGTACTACACCAATACGCGTGACGGCTTGATCCTGGCGCAGAAACTGCTCGCGCAGGAGCGCAAGGACATGCGGCAGATCGTCATGATCACCGACGGCAAACCGAGCTGCCTGACGCTGGAAGACGGCCGCTTGTACAAGAACGCTTTCGGGCTGGACCCGCTGGTGATCAGCCGCACGCTGGAGGAAGTGAGCCGCTGCAAGAAGCAGGGGATTCTGATTAATACGTTCATGCTGGCTAGCGATTATGGGCTGGTGAATTTTGTGCAGAAGGTGACGGAGATGTGTAGAGGGAAGGCCTATTTCACGACGCCGTATACGCTGGGACAGTATCTGCTGATGGACTACATGAACCGCAAGACGCGGACGGTGCATTAGGCGACGGGCCGGCTAGCCGGCTGCCGCCAGAATAGGCCGCCCCACAAACCGGGTGTTACAAGTGTGGCTGGCAGATTGGTATTATAGGCAAGCTAAATATGTCAGATCTGCTTCCGGATCTTACCCCCATATCCGAGGCCGTCACCAACCATATCCGCGTGGAGGTGCTGGCGAGATACTCACCCGAACACTCGCAGCCGTTCCAGGACGAGTGGATGTTTGAGTATACGGTCCGCATTACGAATCTGGGGGCCGAGACGGTTCAATTGCTAAGCCGGCACTGGATCATCACCGATGGCTTAGAGCACACCGAAGAGGTGAGAGGCCCCGGCGTAGTGGGCGAGCAGCCCATCCTGGAACCGGGCAAGTCCTACAAGTACTCGTCGTGGTGCCCGCTGAAGACTCCCATTGGGATGATGCATGGCACGTATCAAATGGTGCGCACGGACGGGAGCCAATTCGATATCGAGATCGCACCGTTCGGGCTCAAGGCCAAGTACGTGGTCAATTAGATCCTCTCCAACAGGCCCTTCAGGAATCTCCAGAATGGTTCCACCGAAGAGATTTTGAGACGCTCGCTGGGGCTGTGCGGGTTCTCAATTTGCGGGCCGAAGGAAATCATCTGCATGCCTGGATGTTTTTCGCCAATCACACCGCATTCCAGGCCGGCGTGCATGGCAACCAGCTCGGGCGTGGAGCCGAGGATCTCGAGATGGGCGGCTTTGGCCGCCCGCACGATGTCGCTCCCGGGCTCGGGCTTCCAGCCGGGATAACCGCCGACCGGCGCCGGCTCAAAGCCGGCCATGCGAAAAACGGTGGATACCATGCGGGCAGTGGCCCATTTGGCGCTCTCAATGGAGCTGCGCTGGCTGGTCTCGATCTCCACGTAGTCTTCGTGGGTCGATACGATGGCGAGGTTGGTGGAGGTCTGTACCAGGCCCGGGATATCGGGGCTCATGGCGAGCACTCCATGGTGATGGCTGGCCAGCAGGCCGGCCACCGCGGNNCCGCTGAGCCAGGCGCGCAGCTCGGGCTCGCGGGCGGCATCCAGCACTACGGTTGCCGATGCTTCGCGCGGGATGGCGTTGTGCTTGCTTCCGCCCTTCACCTCGGCGACATCGACGGGCAGGCGATCAATAGCGGCTTCGAGCACGCGGCCGAGGATGCGCAGCGCATTGCCCCGCCCCTTATGGATGTCGATCCCCGAGTGGCCGCCTGCCAGGCCGGAAACGCGGATGCGCCAGGCTTGGCCCGCGCCAGCGGGGCGGCGAGAAATCTTGCGCCGCGCCACGGTGTTGATTCCGCCGGCACAGCCGATGCAGAGNNGCTTTCCATCACGGCGAGCGCGGCGGCCACACCCACGCCGTTATCGGCGCCCAGAGTGGTGCCATCGGCCTTCAGCCACTCGCCGTCACGGACCAGGCGGATGGGATCGGTGTCGAAGTTGTGGGCGCCGCCTTCATTCTGTTCGCAGACCATGTCCAGATGGCCCTGTAGTGCAGCCATGACGGCCTTTTCGCGGCCAGGAGCGGCGGGCTTGCGGACGACCACGTTGCCGACAGCGTCAACGGTTGCTTCCAAACCCAGGCGGGCGGCTACACCGAGGACGTAGTTGCGGGCCGCGGCTTCCTTTTGGGAAGCGCGGGGAATGGCGGAGAGAGCCTCGAAGTGTTTCCACAGGGACTTCGGCTCGATACTGATGACTGGGGGTTCCATAAACTGACAGTGTATAATGCGGCCACTCAGTACGGCTCGCCGGGAAGGGGCGGCAGCACCGGGGTGATCTTGCCCCAGCCGGCTTTCTTCGCGGTGTCCATATCTTTGATCAACTGATCGGGAAGAACGGACTTCAGCTTGGGACGGCCCTGCTGGTTGGAGAGCTGCCAGCCGACGGCGGCCACGGTCTTCGAAATCACCTGAATTTCCTTGTAGTCGATTTTCTCGGGCGTATCGGTGGGCCGGTGATAGTCGACGTGCAATCCGATGGTGAAAAACGCGATGGGGACGCCCATCTTGGCGAAATTGTAATGGTCGCTGCGGTAGAAGATGCGCTGGCCATTGGGTTGCGGCCCGAGGTTATCGTGGGTGGCATCCGGGGCGGTCACATCATAGAAGTGATTGATTTTGAGTTTCTGATAGCCGGCGTTGGTAGTGTCGATGGTCTGGCCTAAATCGTCACTCGAGATGTTGGGGCCGATGATCAGCACCTCGCCCGGATCTACCAGGAAGTGCTGCGCGTTGTTGTCCACGGAATTGGGGTTCTTGGTGCGGCCGATCATGTCCATGTTGAGATTGGCCACCACCATGCTGAGGTCGATGGGCGGAAACTGGGCAAAATACTGGGAGCCCCACAGACCTCTCTCTTCGCCGCCATTCCACAGGAACAGAATGGAGCGTTTGGGCCGAATCCCTTTGGCGGCTCCCGCGGCGTAGGCGTGGGCCACACCGAGCAAGCCGGTGGAGCCGGAACCGTCGTCATCGGCGCCATTGTTGACCGTGTGGCCGTCGGGCTGCGGCACGGTGAGGCCGATGTGATCGAGATGCGCGCTCATCACCACGAACTCGTTCTTGAGAACAGGGTCGCTGCCTTCCAGGATGCCGATGACGTTTTCGGCGTGGCCCTGTTCGACATGCACGGCGACGTGCAGGTTGAGTTTCTTCACGGCATTGAGAGCGAAGGAATCCAGCTTCGTGTTGGAGCCGGTATCGTAAAAGATCTGCGAGCCGTTCACGCGCTCACCCTGGAAGAGTGCGTTGGTCAGCTCCAGGCCGGCAGTGACGGAAGGCGCGGCGGGACAGGCCGGCGTCTGGACAAACTTAACGGGTGAGAAGGGAGGACCGTTGAGCGCGGCGCCGCCACGGCCTCCGCGTCCGCCACGGCCGGCAGCGCCGGCATTACTCATGGTGGCTAGCTGCGTGAAGTTGGCCACCGTTACAACGGCCAGAGCGCCGTTCTTGGCGCCGTACTGTTCGGGGGTGAGGAAGTCCGTGCAAGCTTCGCCGAGCGGATTCGGCGGTGCAGCGCCGCGTCCACCGCCGCCAGCCGCCGCGGGTTGGGCCGCGGCATCGGGAGTAGCCGGCGCACCGGCGGCCGCTGCTGCCTGGCCCGCCGCCGCAGGGGCCGGAGTACCCGCGCCGCCTCTGCCACCGCGGCCACGGCCACCACCGCCGCCCTGTTGCGCTGCAAGCTCCGGCGGAAGGCCGGCCACCACGATGATCTTGCCCTTGACGTCGATGCCTTCGTAAGGATTGATCTTGGTCTTATTGATGACGTAGCCGTTGCCGGCGAATATCAGATTGGCCGAGACGTCGAGAGCCTCGGCGGCAGCTCCGCCGCGTCCACCGCCACCACCACCGCCGCCGACGGTCCATTCCTTGCCATATTCAAAATCGGTGGTTGTGGGTGGGGCCGGTGCTGCGCCTGCTCCGCCGCCTTGTCCGCCACGCGCTCCTCCACCTTGCCCTCCACCGGCGCCGCCGCCAAATCCGCCGCGGCCGCCGCCGGCTGCCGGCGCCGTGAGGGATGCCTTGCTATCCTCGGGCACAAGCGTTTTTGCCGCCATCTCGATGGGCATGAAATAAGGTTGCAGAGGGCCATTTGTGCCGGTAGTGCTGCCGCCGGGTTTGAGGCCCCATTCGGCCAGATGGCTGGCGACGTAGAGTGCGGCGGTGTCATATCCGCGCGACGGGAAATAGCGGCCTTCCAGTTGATCGGAGGCGAGGAAGTAGTCGTATACCTTCAACTCGTCTTCGGTGATGGCATCGGCATTTCCATAACTGGGCGCGGGGGCCACCTTGGCGGCGCCGGACTTCCCCGGCTTAGCCTTTGCCTGTGCAGCAGGCTGGGCCTGCACGCTGGACAGCACCGCAATGGCAAGTGCAGCCGCAAACGAACAACTGATGATAATTCGGCGCATAGGACCTCTTGAGTGTAAATGGGAGCATGGTGATTGTACCGCGTTCCGGCGTAATGGCTCAAGCTGCGCAAGCCGCTATAATCCATCTTTGACACCTACAACCGCATTTCTCTTCCCGGGTCAGGGCTCCCAATTCGCTGGGATGGGCAAGGCTCTGGCCGATACGCACGCCGCCGCGCGACGCATCTTTGAGGAGGCCGATGATGTGCTCGGCTTCGCTCTCTCCCGCCTCTGCTTCGAAGGACCCGAAGAGCAACTTAAGCTCACCGAGAACACCCAGCCGGCCTTGCTCGCCGTTTCCACCGCCGCGCATGCGGTACTGCGTGAGAACGGTCTTGCGCCGGATTTCGTGGCGGGCCACAGCCTGGGTGAATATTCGGCGCTGGTGGCGGCCGGAAGCCTGCGGTTTGCCGATGCGGTCCGGCTGGTCCGCAACCGCGGGCGCTACATGCAAGAGGCCGTCCCCGCCGGAGTGGGCGCCATGGCCGCCATCCTCAAGCTGCCGGCTGGCAAGCTGGATTCGATCCTGGCGGAAGCGGCGCAGGGGGAAATCGTCAGCGCTGCGAACCTGAACTCGCCGGAGCAGGTAGTGATCGCCGGCCATGCCGGTGCGGTGGGCCGCGCCATGGAACTGGCCAAAGCGGCCGGCGCGCGGCGCGCGATTCTGCTGCCGGTGAGCGCGCCGTTCCACTGCGCCCTCATGAAGCCGGCGCAGGAACGCCTCCTGGCCGATCTGAATGGCACCGAATTCCGGGATCTGGAGTGTCCGCTGGTGAACAACTGGCAGGCGACCGCGATCCGCCTAGGCGCCGAAGCGCGAATGGGGTTGTTCGAACAAGTGCCAAATCCGGTGCGCTGGATGGAGACGATTCAGTACCTGGCGGCTCACGGCGTGATGCGGTGTATTGAAGTAGGCGCCGGCGGAGTATTGACCGGATTACTCCGAGGCATTGCCCCCACGTTGACTGGGCGGAAGTTTGGGGAACCGGGCGACCTCGGGGAGTCACTGCCCTGAAGTACCAGAACGGCTAGGGGCGCTGAGCGGCATAATTGGCCGTTGACGAACGTTAATTTTGACACATATGATGTTATGATCGGCTGAAAGGTACGCGAGCGGTGAAAGAAGTCGACAACATCCTTCGATGTCCACGTTGCGGCGGTCGAGATGTGCGCCGCTCCCAGCATCGGGGAACCTGGGATTCCCTAATGCAGTTTTTCCGCCGTGTGCCGCAGCGTTGCCGGGGCTGCCAGAATCGCTTCTATACCTATCTCTCCCGCGCGGACGATGAGGATCCCACGTCTTCCGACCACACCACTCCTGCAGGCCAGGGCGAAATCCACTAGACCTGGCGCACCACTACGCCAGCCTCGCGGAACAGCACTTCGACCATGCCGAAATGTTCGTTGTAATACTCGCTGGAGTATTCCTGCATGCGGGTGGCGGAGACAATCACCTGGATGACGCCAGCCTGCACGACAGCGCGCGCGCAATCCATGCAGGGCATGATCTCGACATAGATGGTGCAGCCTTCGGTGGCGGTTCCCGCACGGGCGGCATTGCAGATGGCGTTGCGTTCGGCGTGCTCGATCCACAAATACTTGGTGGGCCTCACTAATCTTTCCGGCACGTCATCGCGGATGCCACGGGGAAACGAGTTGTAGCCGGTGGAACGGATTTCGTGGTTCGGCCCGACGATGACGCACCCGATCTGCGTATTCGGATCCTTACTGCGCGCCGAAACCACCTTGCAAATCTCCAAATAATATTGGTCCCAGCCGGGAATGGTACGCATAGAGTTTCATCAAATGTACCAGACTCGGGGGGTCCCGGCGGTAACTCTCAGGTCCGGCGACTTGCATTTTGCGCGCACTTCAGTCAAGCTGAAAAGTTTTCCTCCTATCTAAATGCTGGAACGAGTGATGTACCACGACCACTGTTTTGACGGGGCAGCCTCCGCTGCCTACTTCAGCCGCTTTATCGCGGGAGCTGTTCACCCGGACGCGGAGTTTCGATATACGGGGATGGCCCACAAGGCTTCCCAGTTGTTCGATCCGGCGCTCTTCGACGGCGACGAGAACGCCATCGTGGATTTCAAGTATTCGAGCGATCCACACCTCACGTGGTGGTTCGACCATCATCAGAGCGCCTTTCTGACACCCGAAGACGCCGAGCACTTCCGCCGCGACACCAGCGGCCGTAAGTTGTACGACCCGGCCTACAAATCGTGCACGTCGTTCATAAACACGGTGGCTCGCGAGCGCTGGGGATTCCGCGCGCCCGATCTCGACGACCTGGTCAAGTGGTCTCTCATTATCGACGGCGCACAGTATTCCGACGCCCGGACGGCCGTCGAACTCGGCGCGCCGGCCATGAAGCTGACCCTGGTGATCGAAGCCGCCACAGGTTCCGATATCGTGCAGAAGATCATCGGCTGGATGAAACGTTCGCCGCTTTCGGAGATCATCGCCGAGCCCGAAGTCCAGGCGCTCTACGAGCCGCTTTACCGGCGCCACCTGGAAATCAAAGACATCATTCAGGGGCGCGCGCAGGCGAACGACGGCGTGGTCTTCTTCGATCTGGCGGGCTACGATGTGGAGGGCTACAACAAGTTTATTCCGTATTACCTGTTTCCCTCCGCGCTATACACCGTGTCGGTGACTCCTTCCAGCTTCCGCACGAAGATTTCGGTGGGTTCCAACCCCTGGGCAGCGGAAGTGCCCAAGCATAACCTGGCCTCAATCTGCGAGCGCTATGGCGGCGGTGGTCATGCGCGGGTGGGCGCCATCAGTTTGGCGCCAGGTGAACTAGACAAGGCCCGCGAAATCGCGGCGGAGATTGTGGCGGAACTAAAGACGTAGTCCGGCGGAGCCTCAGTACCCGTTTTCCCGCAGTTTTTCCACGGTGAGCGGCGACTTCAGGTCCAGCTTGCGAAGCAATTTCTCCACGTGCTTCGCCAGAATATCGCACTCCAGGTTGACACGCGCCCCGGTACGATAAGCGCCCAGGCTGGTGTTGCGGAAGGTGTGCGGGATGATCGTCACGGAAAGCACATCGGATTCGAGCGACGCGACGGTCAGGCTGATGCCATCGATGGCGATGGAGCCTTTGTAGACCAGGAATGCATCCAGTTCCGCCGGCACGCGGATGCGCAGCCACCAGTTCTGGTCGCCGAGCGAGTCCAGGGCCAGGAACTCGCCGGTCGAATCGACGTGGCCCTGCACGATGTGGCCGCTCAAGCGGCCGCTCGGGGAGAGGGGTCGTTCCAGATTCACGCGCGAGCCGGCCCGCAGGTCGCCGAGGTTAGTGCGCAGCAGGGTTTCGGGCGCGAGGTCGGCGGAGAAGGAAGCGGTCTCAAGATCCACGGCCGTGAGGCACACGCCGTTGACGGCGATGCTGGCGCCTTCGGTCATATCCTGGCGCACGGTGGAGCAGCGCACCTTCAGCCGCGCGCCGGCGCTACGGGTCTGGACCGATTCGAGCGTGCCCAGCTCTTCAATGATCCCGGTGAACATGGACGTATCCTTCCACTGCGAATTCATCCGGCGGTATGGGATGGATGGTGATGCGGTGAACGTCAATGGCATCGGCGCGCCGGCGCCTGCCGATCCCGCCGGCTAGCGGCAGCGCTTCCAGGCCGCCTAGAATCTTGGGACCGTAATAAAAAAAGATGCGGTCCACGGAGCTCGATTCGAGGGCGCTCCAGTTGATCTTGCTGCCGGCCTCGATCATCAGCGAAAGGTATCGCCGCCGGCCGAGCCATTCCACTGCGCTGTGGAGATCGGCGCGGCCTCCGGGACCGTCGAAGACGAGCACTTCGATGCCGCGGTCCTCCAGCAGTTTGCGGCGGTCGGCGGAGGAAGCGGAGGTGGTGATGACCAGCAGATCGCCGGCGGAGCTGCGCGCCATTTTGGAATCGAGCGGCAGGCGCAACTGGGAATCCATGACGATGCGCAACAGCGGGCGTGAGCGCGCGAGCAAGGTGCGGTCGGTGAGCAGGCAATCGTCGGCCAGGACCGTACCGATTCCGGTAAGGATGGCATCGTGATCGTGGCGCAGTTCCTGTACGTGAGCGCGCGCCCGCGGGCTGG
This sequence comes from Bryobacterales bacterium, assembly GCA_003152325.1. Classification (GTDB taxonomy): domain Bacteria; phylum Acidobacteriota; class Terriglobia; order Bryobacterales; family Bryobacteraceae; genus PALSA-129. Next base: position 9,842 of record PLZX01000225.1, read on the forward strand.
TGATCCAGCCCTGGTTGTCGTCGGGCGCCGAGATCTTGCCGTCCAGCGTGATGGCCGCCTTTAAGGTGACCAGAGGCCTGCCGGTACGCATGAAGTGAAGGAACGGCTCATTCAGTTTGGAAGCCTCGACTGTGAACTCGGCCGCCACCTCGACTTCGATGCCGGCCTCGCGCAGCTTTTGAAAGCCTTGGCCCGCCACCAGCGGATTGGGATCTTCGAGCGGCGCGACCACTTTCGCCACGCCCGCGCGGATCAGCGCATCGGCGCATGGCGGCGTGCGGCCCTGGTGCGAACACGGCTCCAGGTTCAGGAAAAGCGTGGCGCCGCGCGCGCTTTCGCCGGCTTGGGCGAGCGC
>PLZX01000225.1:10204-19966 GCA_003152325.1 Bryobacterales bacterium
AATTTTTCGGAGTCGAAGGGGAGCAGGTCGTCCACTTTCTCGCCGACCCCCACATATCGGATGGGCAGGTTGAGCTCGCGCGCGATGGCCACCACGATTCCGCCCTTGGCCGTACCGTCCAGTTTTGTGAGCACGATTCCCGTCACGCCCGAAGACTCCGTAAACTTGCGTGCCTGCTCGAGCCCGTTCTGCCCGGTGGTGGCGTCGAGCACCAGAAGCACCTCGTGCGGCGCGTCGGGAATCACCTTGCGGGCCGTACGGGTCATCTTGTGCAGTTCGGCCATTAGGTGCTCTTTGGTCTGCAGCCGGCCGGCGGTGTCGACGATCACGCAATCGACCTTGCGCGCTTTAGCGGCCTGCACGGCGTCGAACACCACCGCGCTCGGGTCGCTACCCGGCCCTTGCCGGACCAGTTGCGTGCCGGTGCGCTCGGCCCAGACTTCGAGTTGCTCGATGGCCGCCGCGCGAAAGGTGTCGGCGGCGCACAGCAACACGGAGCGGTGCTCGTTCTTGAACCGCTGTGCCAACTTGCCGATGGTGGTGGTCTTGCCGGACCCGTTCACGCCCACCATCAGGATCACCGCCGGCGGCTCCGCGACATGCACCGGCGCTCGCTCACTGGCCGCCAGGATTTCCAGCAGATGCTCGCGGATCATCCCTTTCAATTCGGCGGCGTCGGCGAGTTGGTGACGTTCCACGCGCTGGCGGATGCGTTCCAGGATCTCCTCGGTGGTGCGCACTCCGATATCGGCGGAAATCAGCGTGGATTCCAGCTCGTCGAGCAGTTCGGCATCAATCTCTTTCCTGCCTTGCAGCGCATCCTCGAGGGCATTCACCAAGCCGGCGCGCGTCTTTTGCACACCGCTTTTCAGTTTTTCCAGCAGGGATGGCTCTGGCTCGACGGAACCAAACAAGGTTCGGATCATTTTCTCCTCATTTTAGCAGCACGTTATACTGACCACCGGGATGTCCATCATTCGGAAAGCCGCCATTTTTGGCGCCGCGGGCACGATCGGCCAATCGGTCGCTCCTGAATTCGAGCGGCGTGGGATACCGTTCCGCGTGGTCGGCCGCTCCCGCTCGCGACTGGAAGCCGCGTTCAGCAAGTTTGCGCACGCCGAAGTCTTCGACGCCGATCTCTCCGAGTTGCGTGCCGCGGGCGCAGCGGCGCGGGGCGTCGACACCATCATCTACACGGTGGGTCTTCCCTACCCCGCCCATCACCTGCACCCGGTGCTGATGGCAACCACGCTGGCCGCCGCTGCCACTATGCAGGTGGAGCGGCTGGTGCTGGTGTCGAGCGTCTACTCGTACGGCGTGCCGCGCGCCGCGCGCGTGCCCGAGACGCATCCCAGGGAACCCATCGCACGGAAAGGCCGTTTTCGCAAAGAGCAGGAAGATCTGGTGCTCGCCGCCCACGCCAAGGGACAATTGCAGTCGCTCATCGTGCGGCTGCCCGATTTCTACGGACCTCACGCCGAGACGAGCCTGGCCGATCTGATTTTTCGCGCGGCCATCGATGGCAAGACCGCCAATTGGCTTGGTCCCGTCAACACGCCGCATGAATTCGTCTACGTGCCCGACACGGGTCCGGTGATCGCAGACCTGGCATGCTGTTCCGAGTGTTACGGCGAAGCGTGGAATTTCGGTGGTTTCGAGGAAATCAATTCGCTCGATTTTATCAGCCGCGTTTACCGGGCGGCCGGCCGCGCCCCCCAATACCGCTCCGTGGGCCGCGGCTTATTGAAGATGATGGGGTGGTTCAGCCCCACCTATCGCGAACTGCCCGAGATGCTGTACCTGCAGGAAACGCCGGTGATGCTGGACGACTCCAAGCTCGCAGCCAAATTCGGCCCGCCGCACAAGACGCCATACGACGAAGGAATTCAGCGGACGCTGGACTGGATGCGTGGCAGTGGCGTCTCCAGATGATACAATTTCGGTTCGCATACTCTTGTGTCCACCGACCCCACCGGCCATAAGCACTCGCCACTCCTGATCTCGACGGGCGCCTGTGCGTTCCTGTGGATCGTGGCGCGCGCCTGCGTTCAATCCCTGACGATTGACGAGTCCGATACGTTCCTCGCCTACGTCGTGCGGGCCAACCTATCGGATTGGGAAGCGTCTTCGAATAATCACGTACTCAATTCGCTTCTGATGCGCCTGTTTGTCATGGTTTTCGGCGCATCGCCCTTTACCATCCGGCTGCCGGCGCTGATCGGCGCGGCCGTCTACATCACCGCGGTCTATTTTCTGGTGCGCCTCATCACCCCTAAATTGCTGCTGCAATGGTCGTTGCTGGTGTGCCTGGTGGCCAGCCCGTTTGTGATGGATTATCTGGTAGCGGCGCGGGGATACAGCCTGGCTCTGGCCTTCCTGACCTGCGCGATCACGCTCGCCGTCCGGAACAAGCAGCGAGGCGGATCTCTGTATAGGGCCGCGGCCCTGATCTCTATCAGCGCGGCGCTTTCGGTTTGCGCTAATTTTTCGTTCGCCATCGCGGATGTAGCGACCGGGCTCCTCATCCTGATCTGGTTGTGGCGCGACGCAGCGGCCAGCCGGGTGAAGACCTTGGCTGCGTTCGTCCTTCCGGGGCTGGCGGTGGGATACTTCTTCGTGGGGCCGACGGTGCTCGGTTGGCCCAAAGGCCAATTCACCTGGGGGGCGCAGTCCTTACTGGATACCGGCCGCAGCCTGCTCGAAGCCTCTCTTTACGATCCGAATCCCTATCTGCTGAACCCGCGGCTGCGGCATTATTTCGTCCACTTCGGCACGTTCCTCTATCCGCTGCTGGGAGCTTTCTTGATTTGGCGCGCGGTACTGCTCTATCGCGCACGCGCCACGGTTCGCGGCGGAGCGCTGGCCCTCCTTGCCGGCGCCGCGCTCACGATCACGCTTTGCTGTCACCAGCTTCTGTTCTGGTTCTACGGAATTCTGCTGCCGCTGGACCGTACGGGCCTCTACATTGCGCTGTTTCTGTTCCTGATGGCGGGAGCGGCCACCGCGATACCGCTCGATTCTCTCCAGGGCCGGATCACGGCCCGCGCGATGACCGGCTTGCTGGGACTCATCGCCTGTTATTCCATCGGCTGTTCGCGCCTGACTTACTTCAAGGAATGGAAGTACGACGCCGACATGAAGAAAGTCTATTCCGTACTGGCCTATTACAACCGCACTTATGGCCTCCAGGATGTTTCCGTGAACTGGCGCTATGTGGCGGCGATCAACGCTTATCGCGAGTTATCCGGCCACGAGACCCTGCACCAGATCGGAGGAGCGCCGAACAAAGTGAATGAATATCCCGCCGGCTACCAGGCGTATGTGATCTTCTATCCCTGGGACCAGGGTTTCATGAGGCGGGAAGGCTTGAAGGTGGTTTATCACGATAAGTTCACGGATGCCGCTGTTGTGATTCGTCCCGATTTGGAGGCGCAGCCTTGTACTCATCCCTGAGGGAAGTCCGGGTAGGCGCTTGACACCATCTCCCGAAACCGCGCACGCGCCGGCGCCATTCGGCCGATGGCGAAGGCCGGTCTGTGCTTTTCTTTTCGTCAGCTATTTCTTTCTGGTTTCCTGGGACACTCTGAAGGCCCAATTCTCCGACGATGAAATGCTGGCCATCTGGATTTACTGGAGCCCTTCGCCCTGGCGCTTGCTGGAATCCCAATTCATGATCTGGCGGGGATATTTTCGCCCCACGGCCGGCCTGTTCTTTCTGCCTCTCTATGAGGTGTTTGGCCTGAACCCGGTAGGTTATCACGCGATCCTGCTGGTGCTGTTGCTCGTCGGCGCGTACCAGATGTACCGGCTTTCCCGAGCGCTTGGCTCGGGCGAAGCGGCGTCCGCCATGGTGGCGCTGATCGCCTGTTATCACGGCGGCCTGAGCAACCTCTACTACAACAGCGTGTTCGTGTTCGATGTGCTCTGCGGCATCTTCTTCTTCGCTGCGCTGGCTTACTATGCGCGGATCCGCTCGTCCGGTCGGTTACTGAGCGGCGGCCAGACGGTAGTCTTCCTGGCACTCTTCCTATGCGCGCTGAATTCCAAGGAGATGGGCGCGGCCCTGCCCGCCGTTCTCTTGGCGTACGAGTGGCTGTTTTACGGCTCTCCTTGGAAGAAATTCGCGGGGTGGCTACGCGGCCAGGGGCGCGTGATCTTCTGGGCCGGCATGCTGGACCTGGTCTTCATCTATGGAAAACGGTTCGGCCAGTATGGCCTGATGAAAGAGACCGCTTACACACCAGTGATTTCCTGGGAGCGGTTCCTGGATTTCCAGGAGCGGTACATTGGCGACATCTTCTACCATCTGCCGCGTTTCGGATGGATCGCGACCTTGATCGTCTGGGCGGCGGTGACCTATCTTGCCTGGCGCGGCAAGAACCGGGTGCTCCGTTTCTGCTGGTGGTACATCGTGCTGACGCCCCTGCCGCTCGCCTTCTTGATCGGCCGCGATCAGGCCTGCCTGTACGTGACGCTGGCGGGTTGGGCGGTGCTGGCGGGAACTCTGTTTGCGTCCTGGTTGCCCACGTTGGCACGGGTGGTGGCTGCGGAGCCGACGTTCCGCGGGATGGAGATTGGCCGCGTGCGCGTCCTGGTAGCCACCGCCGTCATGATCGCAATGGCGCTGGCGAGTTGGTCTTACAAAAGGACCGACATCGAGCCTGGCAACCTCACAATCGCACCGCTGACAGCGGAGGTGCTGGCGCAGTTCCGCGCCGTGAAGCCGCAAGTTCGTCCCGGCTCCAAAGTCGTTTTCCTCGAGGACCCATTCAACAGCTTCGATATGGCGATGATCGCCGAACTCTGGTTTGGAGACCGCCGGACACGGGTACGCCTCAACCAGAAAACACCTCTGCCCGACGGCGAGATCGCCGCCGCCGACGCGGTTTTCACGTGGAAAGACGGAAAATTGATCCGCGTGAAGTAAGTTACTATCAGGTTGACCCGCATGTCACCAGCCTCCACCGTCTTCATGCCACCGGCGCTCGATGCGCTGGCTCGCATGATCGGCAATACGCCGCTGCTTGCCATCGAGTTCCGATATCGCGGCTCGGACCGCGTGGTCTACGCCAAGTGCGAGCATCTGAACCTCACCGGCAGCATCAAGGACCGAATGGCGCTGCACATCCTGCGGCGCGCCTACGAAAGCGGTGAACTCCAGCCCGGCGACCGCGTGGTGGAAGCCACCAGCGGCAACACCGGTATCTCCTTCGCCGCCCTGAGCCGAGCAATGGGCCACCCGGCCACTATCTTCATGCCCAGTTGGATGAGCGCGGAGCGCAAACAACTGATCGGCAGCTATGGCGCCGAGATCGTGCCGGTAAGCGCTGAGCAAGGCGGCTTTCTCGGCTCCATCCGGATGGCCGAGGAGATGGCGGCGCGCACGCCGCATGTGTTCCTGCCGCGCCAGTTTTCCAATCAGGCCAATATCGAGGCGCACGCCACCACTACCGGCCCCGAAATCTTCCTGCAACTGGCGGAGGCGGGGCTGGTAGCGCAGGCTTTTGTCGCCGGAGTCGGCACCGGCGGCACGGTGATGGGCGTCGGGCGCTTTCTACGGGAAAAGAATCCGGCGATACGCATCCACCCGGTCGAACCGGCAGAATCGCCCACCATGTCCACCGGCCATAAAGTGGGCCGGCACCGCATTCAGGGCATCTCCGACGAGTTCATCCCGGCGATCGTCGACCTGGCGGAACTCTCGCCGGTCATCGCGGTCTCCGATGGCGATTCCATCCTGATGGCTCAGAAACTGGCAGCCCAACTGGGACTAGGGGTGGGGATTTCGTCAGGCTGCAACTTTTTGGCGGCGGCCGTGGCGCAGGATTCACTCGGCGCCGATGCGGTTGTGGTTACGGTCTTCGCCGATGACAACAAGAAGTACCTGACTACCGACCTGATGCACAATGAGCCCGTGAAGCCCGGCTATCTTTCCCCGCAAGTGGAACTCACCGGCATCCGCGTGCTGCCGCGCAATTGCCAGATGTGCGGGCCCCGGTAGCTTACGGGTTAAACTGGAACTGGTGCCACTCGTACCTCCTTACATTGAATCGTTGCGGCCCTACGAAGCCGGCCGCACAATTGAGTCCGTTCGCAAGCAATACGGGCTTGCCCGGATCGCCAAACTGGCGTCCAACGAAAACCCGCTGGGCGCGTCGCCGAAGGCCGTTGAGGCCATGGGCCGCACGCTGGCCGGGCTCAATCTTTACCCCAACGGCGGACTCGAACTGCGCGAAGTCCTGGCGCAGCAGTTCGATCTCAAGGTGGAAAACGTCATCGCCGGCAGCGGATCGGAAGGCATCATGTCCAACATCATCCGCGCCTTCCTATGCGATGAGGACGAAGTGCTCACCACCGAAGCCGCCTTCATTGGCTTCCAGGTGCTGGCACGCTCGCGCGGCATCAAGTACCGAACGGTGCCCTACCTCGACTGGCACTACGACCTGCCCGCGCTGGCCGCCGCCATCAACGAAAACACCAAGATCATCTACCTGGCCAATCCCAACAACCCGACCGGCACCATCTTCACGAAACATCAGTTCGACGAGTTCTACAAGCATGTTCCGGAGCGCGTGCTGATCATCCTGGACGAAGCCTACTTCGAATATGCCAAGGACAATCCGCGCTATCCCGATTCCATGCACTACCGCTACGACAACGTGATTACGCTGCGCACGTTTTCGAAGGCGTATGGCCTGGCCGGCGCACGGATCGGGTATGGGTTCGCGCACGAAGAACTGATCCGCAACCTGCTCAAGGTGAAGCTGCCGTTCGAGCCTTCCACCCCCGCGCAGGCGGCTGGAGTGGCGGCGCTGGCCGACAAGGAATTCCTGCACCGTTCGCTCGAACTGAACGCGCGGGGCCTGCGCCTGCTGGCGGCGGGCCTGGCGGATATGGGCCTCACGGTGGTGCCGTCGGAAGCAAATTTTATAATGACGGTGCTCTCTTCGGAGCAGGAAGCCTTTCGCATTTTCGAGGAATTGCTGTCTCAAGGGGTGGTGGTGCGTCCGCTCAAGGCCTTCGGTCTGCCTAACTGTCTGCGGATCTCCACCGGTACGGACGAGGACAACAGCCTCGCCCTGCATGCATTCAGGAGGAGTTATGCCGCAAGCATTGGAGCACGCGGCGCCGGTTGAGAAGGATTTCCTTCCGCTCAACGGCACCGATTACGTCGAATTCTACGTGGGGAACGCCCGCCAGGCGGCGTATTTCTATCGCGCCGCGTTCGGCTTTCGCCTGGCCGCCTATCGCGGCCCGGAGACCGGTACGCGCGAATGCGCTTCCTACGTCTTAGTGCAAGACAAGATCCGACTGGTCTTCACCACTCCGCTCACGCCTGAGCATCCGGTGGCCGATCACATCCGCCTGCACGGCGACGGCGTCCGCGATATCGCCCTCTGGGTGGACGATGCGGAGGCCGCGTGGCGGGCTACCACGGCGCGCGGCGCCCGCAGCGTGCGCGAACCCGAGACCTTGCGCGATGGCCACGGCGAAGCGCGCGTCGCCTCTATCGGCATTTACGGCGACACCATCCACACGTTCGTCGAACGCGGCAAATACAACGGAGCGTTCCTGCCGGGTTTCGAAGCGGCGCCCGCGGAAGATCCCGTGGCGCGTCCCGCCGGGCTGCTGCATATCGACCACATGGTGGGAAACGTGGGCTGGGGCGAAATGAACCGCTGGGTCGATTTCTATCGCGACGTGATGGGCTTCCGCATGTTTAAGCATTTCGACGACAAGGACATCTCCACCGAATACTCTGCGCTGATGTCCAAGGTGATGTCGAATGGCAACGAACGCGTGAAGTTTCCCATCAATGAGCCGGCCGAGGGAAAACGCAAGTCGCAAATCGAAGAATATCTGCAATTCTACCGCGGCCCCGGGGTGCAGCATATCGCCATGGCGACCGGCAACATCATCGAGACGGTGGGAACCCTACAGCGTCAGGGCGTGCAATTCCTGCGCGTGCCCAACACCTACTACAACGACCTTCTGGCGCGCATCGGCCCGATCGACGAGCCGATCGAGGCCCTACGCGAGCTCGGCATTCTGGTGGACCGCGACGACGAGGGCTACATGCTGCAGATCTTCACGCGCCCGGTGGAAGACCGCCCCACGCTGTTTTACGAAGTGATTCAGCGCAAAGGCAGCCGGAGTTTCGGCAAGGGCAATTTCAAAGCTCTGTTCGAAGCCATCGAGCGCGAACAGGAGTTGCGAGGGAATTTGTAGGCCGATGTCTTTCTTCCGACGCTGCCGCTCTTCGCGGTAACCTTTATAGAACCCATGAAGCTCTGCACTTTCGAAGTATCGACGCCTGTCGGCCGGCAAAGCCGCGTCGGTGTGTGGAACGAAGAATGTATCATCGACGTGAACTTCTCGACCGCCTGGTACCTCTCGCAGCAGGGCGAGCCAGAGCCACAGCGGCTGGCCAACGCACTGGCGCCCTCGGGCATGCTCGAGTTTCTGCGTGCCGGCCTGCGCGCGGTCAACGCCACCGAAGAGCTGTTCCGCGAATCCGGCCCAAAGCCGTCCGGCTGGTGGAGGCAAGATTGCCCGCCGCGCGGCCCCAGCGACGAGACGCTGGTGTACCACCCCACGGCAGTGCGCATCTGCGCCCCCGTGCCCAATCCGGCGCGCGTCGGCAGCGATATTGAAATCCACTGCCAGGCGGAGCCAGAGTATGAAGTGAAGCTGGCCGCCGTGATTGGCAAGAAGGGCACGGACATCAATGCACTCGAAGTCCGCGAGTATATCGCCGGTTTCACCGCCGTGAACGATTTCGGCGCCCGCCTCTCAGCCCTCGGTCCGTGTCTGGTGACGCCCGACGAGATCGGCAACGCCTACAACCTGGCGGTATGGGTTCGCGTCAACGGCGAGTTGCTCGGGCAGGCACATACCGGCAAGCTCCGTTCGCGGTTCGAAAACGCCATTGAGGACTTGTCCCGCAGCCACATCATTCTGCCTGGCGACATCATCGCGTTCCCCCTGGAGCTGGAGCTTCCCGTGCAACGCGGCGACGTGGTGGAAGTGGAGATCGAACGCATTGGCACGCTCCGCACGCCGGTAGCCTGAGAATTCCCCCACCGGCCGGTGGTTGCGCGTATCCTGTTTAGAGGGAGGGCGCATGTATCCGCTCAAGAAGGGCAAGTTCGCGCCGCAAGCGCACGTCGGAATTCCGGAAGGCACATTCGAGGAAGAGCACGGCCGTAAAGGTTTTTACGGCAAGAGCTCCCACCTGTATCACACCCACGCGCCCACAGGCTGGACCCGGTTCGAAGGCAAACTGCGGCCGCACCTGTTCGACCTCAACCAGCTCGCGCCCACCGATGGCCAAGATCCGCAAGGCGCGCCCGTGGCGTTCCTGGGCAATCACGACGTCACGCTCTACGTCTCACGCCGCTCCGAGCCCATGCCCTTTTATTACCGCAACGCCGATGGCGACGAGCTCATTTTCGTCCACCGGGGCAAGGGCACGGTGGAGACCGATTTTGGACCGATGACCTTCGAGCCTGGCGACTACCTGGTGCTTCCGCGTGCGGTCACCTACCGGATTATGCCGGAGACGCGGGACAATTTCTTCCTCATCATCCAATCGCGCACGGAATTCGAACCGCCGGATAAGGGGCTGATTGGCCATCACGCGCTCTACGACCAGGGAGTGGTGACGGTGCCCGAGCCGGCCCCGCAACTCGACGACCATCGCGAGTGGGAGGTCCGTATCAAGGTGGATGATGAGATTTCGAAGGTCTTCTACCCGTTCAA
>PLZX01000379.1 GCA_003152325.1 Bryobacterales bacterium
GCCTTCGATCTTCATCGCCTGGTCGAGCGTGATCTGCACCTTGTTCATCTGCGCGCACGGGTTGTATTTCGCGTTGGCGTATTCCTGCACCGCGATGGCTGCCAGATCCGCCTCGGTGACGCCGTACCGATCCATGTACTCGCGCATCACTTCGGCGAAGAGATGCGGAAACACGAAGACTTTGCCCTCCCGCTCGGCGGGGTAAGAGAAGTAACCCAGCACCTGGCCGATGAGCTTGCCGTCCATTTTGCCTTCGGCGTCGCGCATTTTCTCGAAGCCGACGGCGATGCCGGTGTCGCCGATTCCCAACTGCAGCTTATGGATGACCGAGAGCACGGCCTGCCCGCCGGTGGCGCAGGCGTTTTCCACGGCTTCCAGAGGCTTGCTCTCCAGTCCGGGAGTCATGGCCATGAGGCCGGCCAGCAATCCCTGCTGGTTGAGGGAGAAGTTACAGGCGGCGCCGATACTGCCGGTATCGAGGGCCGACGCCGGGACGTTGATCTGCCGGCAGGCCTGCTGAATGGCTGTGTCCACGATCTCGGGCACGGCGAGGCCCATCAGTTTTCCAAACTTGGATTGATGATAAGCAGCGATATAAATCTTCTTCACGATGGTTCTCCCTTGGGAATCTGGTCCTGGTACCATTTTCGCAGTTCTGGCTTGATTATTTTGCCGTAGGCCGTCCGAGGCAGTGTTTCGAGAAAGTGGTACTGCCGGGGCAACTTGTACCGCGCCAGCCGCGCCTCCAGGAAGTGCGCGATTTCTCCCGGCGACGGGCTCGCTCCGGCGCGCGCCACCACGAACGCCGCACCCACTTCGCCCCAGATGGCGTCGGGAATGCCCAGGACCGCGGCTTCCTGCAGGGCGGGGCACTGCATCAGCACGTTCTCAATTTCCGCCGGATAGATGTTCACGCCGCCACTGATGAACATGTCCTTGATGCGGCCATCGATATAGTAGAAGCCGTCCACATCGCAGTGGGCCAGATCGCCGGTGCGCAGCCAACCGTCGGCGGTTAGGGCCGCGGCAGTAGCCTCCGGCTGTTTCCAGAATCCCCGGGAGACATGCGGGCCGCGCAACCAAAGCTCGCCGGTCTCCTCGGCCCCCAGCGTTTGGCCGTTCGCATCGCACACGCGCGTCTCGGCGAAGAGCATCGGCTTGCCAATCGACCCGGCCTTGCGCGCGGCCTCTTCCGAAGTCATGGCGAAGCAGTTCACGCCGGCTTCGGTGAGTCCGTAGCCTTGTTTGAAGACCACGCCGCGCTCGCCGTACTGGTCGATGAGATAGCGCGGCAACGGTGCGCCGCCGCTGATCGCCCAGCGCACGCTGCTCAGATCGACGGTCGGGAATTCCGGTGCTTCCTGCATCATCTTGAAGATGGTGGGCACGCCAAAGACGATGGTGGCACGCTCGCGCTCGATGGAGCGCCATACTTCGGAGGCCTCGAAGCGGTCGTGCAGGACCACGCTTCCGCCGATCACGAACATCGGGGTGAGGAGCACCGCCAGGCCGCCGGCGTGATACATCGGCGTGAAAATCGGCGCGATGTCATCCTCGCGCAATTGCCAACTGGCCACCGTGTTGTAGCCGTTCCAGATCACCATGCGGTGGGGCAGCATCACTCCTTTTGGTTTGCCGGTGGTTCCGCTGGTGTAGAGCAGACACCAGAGGTCTTCCGGGGCGCATGGGCGCGGAACGAAATCGATTTCCCGATCGAGATCCAGGGTATCGAGATCGACCCAGCTCATTGAGCCTTCAACTTGCTCCTTCAGTTGAGCCCAGCGGCGGCTATAGAGCACCACGCGCAGGCCGGCGTCGTCGATGAGCGCGGCCAGTTCCGCTGCAGTCAGGCGTGTGCTCAGAGGCACCAGCACCACACCGCTCTTGCCGGCGGCAAAGAAAGCATCCACGTATTCGACGCGGTTCTCCGCCAGAATGCCAATGCGGTCGCCCGGGGAGAGCCCGCATTCCGCGGTCCACAGATGCGCCATGTGGGCCGCGCGCCGGTTCAAGTCCGCGTAAGTGAAACGGCGGCCGGAGCTCACTTCGACCAGTGCCTGCTTGCCGGGGGTGAGCCGCGCGCGCTCCCCCAGCAGGTCGCCCGCAATCATGTCGGCTGCCTCGCGGGCGGCGGCTGACGGAGCACGCCGAGCAACGCGGCGTTGAAGCGCTCCGGGCACTCAAGCTGCGGTACATGCCCGCAGCCGGGGATGGTGGTCAGCCGCGCGGCGGCCAGGCCGGCTTGCAACTGGCGTGCATAGGCCAGCGGTACCACCTGGTCCGATTCGCCCCAGATCAAGTCGACCGGCGCCGCAAATTCGGCCAGGTGGCCGTCCATCAGGTAAGGCTGCATTTCCGGGATGGACATTCGCGGAATCGCTCCGTCACGGCCCTTGCGAATCACCTCATCCAGGACGAAATCCGGAACCGCCCAGTGGCTCTGGTCCACCAGGGCTTGCCAGAGGCGGCGCGCCTCCACGCGGTCCGGCGGCATGAGTGTGAGGTCTGGCCGCAGACCGGTTACCGGTCCGCCATTCACCGCCACGAGTCGCTCCACGCGGTCGGGATTTTCCCGCGCCCACACCATAGCCAGCCACGCGCCAAATGAATTGCCGGTGAGGATGGCCGGCCCATCCGCCGCCCGCTCCGCCACAGCGGTCAGGCCGGCGAGAAAGATCTCCATCGACAAGCGGCCTTCGCCAGGTTCGCTGGTCCCGTGCCCGGCGAGGTCTGGAATGAGAATCCGATAGCGCCCGGAGGCAGCCAACGGCGTTGCCGTTTTGGACCAGGCTCCCGCGTTGTCTCCGGCGCCGTGGAGCAGCCACAAGGGCTGGCCTGTCCCGATCGAAAAGCAGGTCTGTCTTCCCACCGGCGAGTCCACGGACTCTTCCACAAAGCCGGCATCCAGGAGTGTGCGCCGGTTCATCCGGTCCATCGCATTCATGCCGGGATCGCTTGCGATCGCCACCGGCTCGTCACGCTTTCCCCGGCATGCGAAACGCCGCGGCGGCCTGGTTGTAGCCTACTCCGGAGCCCACCAGAACCACCAGGCTGCCTGGTTTCACCTTGCCCTTTTCAACCGCGCTGTCGAGTGCCATGGCCACACAGGCCGAACCCGTGTAGCCCCATTCCTCCATGATGGTATGCGTCCGCTCCATGGGCAGGCCAAGCTCTTTCATCACCAATTCGATGGTGGGCTTGCGCACCTGGGTGAAGATGATTTGGTCGATATCCTGGATGGCGAAGGCGGAATCAGCCGCCAGGCGCCGCACCAGCTTCGGCCAACCCTGGTCGTTGATCTCCGGCGGGTAGCGCTCGAGCATCCGAACCTTGGTGCGGCCCGCCGCCACGGACTCCGCGCTGGCCGGCTCCGCCGTGCCGCCCGAGTAGATGCCCCAGAAGCTGTGATAGGATCCGTCCGCTTGAAAAGCCGAGCCGAGAAATCCCGGCTCGTCCGCCGGTTCCAGTACGGCCGCGCCGGCGCCGTCCCCATAAAAAAAGATCATGGGATCCTTCGGGTCGGCCAGCCGATGGATGAGGTACGCGCCCACCACCAGCACGGTGCGGATGCCCGGGTTGGTCGCGATCAGTCCGGCGCCCGCCGCCAGGCCGGTGGGGAAGGAAGCGCAGGCGCAGCCCACGTCGAATGTTCCGGCGTTCTTAGCGCCCAGTTTGTGCTGCAACACCACCGACGTGGCGGGCGTGATGTAATCCGGCGAATCGGTGCCGAGGATGATCAGATCCACGTCCTCGGGCTTGCGGCCCGCGCGCTCCAGGGCCTGCCGCGCGGCCGGAAGCGCCAGATCCGAAGTGGCCCAACTCTCCGGTGCGTACCAGCGTTTGCGAATGCCTGTGCCGGCCTCCATTTTTTGGACGAAATCAGGGACGTGCACCAGTTGCTCGGCGAGCACACTGTTGGGCACCTCGACCTCGGGAAGATAACACCCGGTCGAGCGAATCGTGGCGTATTTCATCTGCCTGCCTAGGTTCCCGTGACCACGCCGCCATCCACGCTGATGACCGCGCCGCTCACGAACGATGCCGCGTCGGATGCCAGCCAAAGATAGGCATTAGCAATATCCTCGGGCTGGCCCATGCGTCCGACCGGCGTATGGTCCAGCATGGATTGCAGCACCTTCTCGGGCATGGCCTTCACCATTTCCGTGGCGATGAAACCCGGCGCCACGGCGTTCACGCGGATATGGTACTTGCCCAGTTCGCGTGCCCACACGCGCGTCATGCCGATGACGCCCGCCTTGGTGGCGACATAATTCGTCTGGCCGAAGTTGCCGTAGAGGCCCACTACGCTGGAGGCATTCAGAATGACGCCACCGCCCCCCTGGATCATGCGCGGCGTCACGGCCCGCGTGCACACGAACACGCCCTTCAAGTTGACGGAGATCACCGCCTCGAACTGCTCGTCGCTCATCATGCCGGTGAGCGCGCCTTCTTTGTATTTCACCAGCTGGCCGTCACGCAGAATGCCCGCGTTGTTCACCAGCACGTGGACTGCGCCCCACTGGGCCACCACCTCTTCTACCGCGGCGCCGACGGACGCGGCGCTAGTGACATCCACTTTCTGAAAAATGCCGCCCGGCGAGGCCTCCCCGTCTTTGACATCCCACGAGGCCACCTTGCAGCCTTCCTGCGCGAAGCGACGCGCCGTGGCGTGGCCGATGCCGCCGGCGGCGCCGGTGACAATCACAACTTTATCTTTGAGCCCTGTTTCGATCATGACCCTTCCATCATCGCAAAGCTAGAAGCTGGCCTTCAGCGCAAATTGGATGACCCTCGGCCCGGTGGCCGCGGAATTGATAACGCCCAGCGTTGCGGGCACCAGCACATTGTTGTTGGGGTTGGCGAAGTTCACGCGGTTGAAGGCATTGAAGAATTCCGTACGGAACTCCAATTTGCTCTTTTCCGCGAGCGGGAACGATTTGACAATCGAGATGTCGAAGTTCCGCTGATCGGGTCCGCGCAGAATGTTGCGTCCCGAAGTGCCGAATGGCGCGGCGTTGGCGCAGGTGGATGAAACGCGGACGTGTTGAAATACTGCCCTAGCCGGCCCTCTACAGAACCGCTGCGCGCCGCGTTGCCGTTCAACAGATCTGCGCGGTTGTACAGCGCCGAGCCCGAAATACAGAACACCGAGAACGGCGAGCCCGATTGCAGGGTCGCGACAGTGCCCAACTGCCAGTGGTTGATGACGCTGGCGGCCGTTTTCGAGCTGCCGCGATAGATGCCCGGCAGATCGTAGGTCCCGCTGACGACCAAACGGTTGGCGCGATCGTAGTCCGACACGGACCGGTTCGACCGCCGGTTCTGTTGATCGCCCGGTACGGCGGCGAATTCGTTGGTGGGTGCGCCGGAAGCGTCGTCAATGGTCTTCGAGAACGTGTACGACGCCAGGAATTGCAGGCCGCTGCTGAAACGCTTGGTCATGCTCGCCTGCAGCGAGTTGTAAATGGAATCGGCGTCCGTGGTGGCCATCTGGAAGCCGTTCAGCGCCTTGTTGGTGGAGAAACCGGAGGCGGTATAAGGAGCCGTTGCGGTGGACGTGCCCTGGTTCAGCGTAATCACGTTGATGAGTTTGGTCCCTTTCGATCCGACGTAGCCGATTTCGGCCATCCAGTCTTTCCAGACTTCCCACTGCATTCCCAGACTGTATTGCTGGATGTAGGGCGTGCGAAAATTCTTGCTGACATAGATGCCGCTAATCGCGGTGGGTGTGGTGGTGAGCGGTACGCCGGCATAATAGTACGGCACGGGCGACGGAACCGTCACCGGGTTGATGGGGAACGCGACCTTCGACAGGTCGGGGAACGGACTGGCGAACGAGCCCAGTCCCAACCCAACGATGTCGAAAGGATAGTTGAAGATCTGCAGGTTCGCCACGCGCGTGGAGGGGCGGTCGAAATAAACCCCGTAGCCGCCCCGCACCACAATGTTCTTGGCGGCCGGCGGTTTCCAGGCAAATCCGAAACGCGGAGCGGCGCCGTAAGTGCTGGGGTTCAGCGCCTGGCCCGGTTTCAGAATGGTGAAGCCGGTCGTGCCGCTGCAGGGGGCTGCCACCGTGCACGGCGTCGTGAAGCCAGGGAAAGCCGTGGGATCGAAGTTTGCCAGGCGGCCGCGAATTTCGCTAATGCCGCCCTGGAATTGCAGCCGCACGCCGTAATTCAGGGTAAGCGATGGACTCACTTTGTAATCGTCCTGAAGGTAATAGGCGGCGTCGGTGGCCCGCACGCCGCGGTCGTGAATTCCGTTGCCGAGCAGCCCGTAGGAGATGTTGCCGGCCATAAAGTCCTGGAAGGTATTGAAATTGATCTGCCCGCGCGAGAAGAAGTTGAAGAAGAAATCCACCCGGTAGCGGCGCGCTTCCATTCCCGTCCGGAACATGTGCTTGCCGTGGGTCCAGGTCAGCATATCGGTGAACTCGAAGGTCTGGGTGGTGGATTTCTGGTCCGCCAGCGTGGTGCTTCCGATGGAAAACATCCCCAACACCTGAATGGTGGCCAGGCCGCAGAAGCTCGGATTGGCGGGACACAATGGGTTGTTGATGCCGAAATCCGAATTCTTAAACGGTTCCTGCGGTGTGGACGGCCCATTGATCCGGCTGTAGCCGAAGTGCGCCTGGTTGAGAAGAGACGGGGTGAAAATATGGGAGTCGGTGAGGCCGACTACCCGGTTGTGGAAGTCAATGTTTCCGCCGTATCCCGGGATCTGTTGCGGGTTGCTGCCCACGAAGCTGAAGAGCGCTTGGTACTGCGGAGAATCGGCGTAGAAGATCTTCCCCTGCAGGCGATTCTTCGAGCCAATGGCCTGCTCGATGTTGGCCGTGAATTGGTCTTCCCGGTAGGTGGAGACACCGCTCATGGGCGTGCTCACCGGGGAAGCCTTGGAAATCGCCGTTCCCGCGGCGCTGGGTATGGCCCAACTGCCGTCGGGCAGTCTGGCCTGCAACATCTTGACGCTGATGGGGCTGAGCGCCGGGACGGCGGAAGATCCGCCGTAGAACGAGGCCTGGAGCGCCGTCAGCGCGGCCGTGCTGCGGTCGTCGGTCAAGCCAGCCGGGATGAACGGGAAGGAAAGGCTGCTGGTCAACGAGGCCCCATTGCGTTCCCGCGTGCCCTGGTAGGAAAGGAAAAAGAACGTCTTGTCCTTCACGATGGGCCCGCCCAGCGTGCCGCCAAACTGGTTCCGGTTGAGCACCGGCCGGGGGCGTCCCGCCGCGTTCAGGAAGAAGTCGTTGGCATTCAACTGGCGGTTGCGCAGAAATTCCCAGGCGCTGCCATGCACGGAGTTGGTGCCCGACTTCGTCACCACGGCCACGTTGCCGCCGGCGTTGCGTCCCTGCGTGGCGTCGTAAAGCGAAGTCTGCACGATGAACTCCTGGATGGCATCGGGCGCCGGCACGGAGATGTTGGGTGTGGAGTTCGTCCCGGGGCTGTTGACCTGCGTGCCGTCCACCACCACGTTGTTACTGGTGGAGCGTTGTCCGTTGACGTCGATATTGACGTCTCCGCGTCCCATTTCGGTATTGTTCGAAAGGTTCGATACCGTGCCGGGAGACAACGTGAGCAACTGCTGGAAGTTGCGCGTGGAAAGCGGCAGTTCGCGGATCTGCTGGCCGTCGATCACGCGGCCGGTGGTTGCCGAAGTGGTTTGCACCAGCGGCGCTTCCGCCCCCACGTCTACCGTGATGGCTGAACCCGCGATCGCTAGCGATGGTGAAAGCTCCGTGGCTTGCGTAATCCGAATGACAATCCCGGCAGCCTTGTAAGTTTGGAACCCGGTAGCGATAACTGCCAGGGTATAGTCGCCCGGCGGCAGCATGGGGAAGCGATAACTCCCATCCGGACCGGTGGAACCGGCCCGCTCCTCCCCGGAGGCGCTGGTCAGGGTAAGTTTCGCATCGGCGACCACGGCGCCGCTAGGGTCTTTGACGGTCCCCGTAAGCAGTCCCGTCGTGGGTGTTTGTGCCAGCAGCGCCGGCGCGATCAATGTCAGTACGCACAATACGATCCAAAGCGTCCTTTGCCTCATGACTTTCCTCCTGTAGCTCGAGCGCTTGCCACCGCGGCGGGAGCGCCCACTCCTTCCCTGAAGATCTGAATCAGTTGTTCGATGGCAACGCCTTCCGGCTGACCGAGATGTTGCTTGCCGCCGAAGAGCTTTTCCACCAGAAAGTAAGTGAAGAATTGCAGATAGATGGCGCCGTAGGCCAAAGAAGCGTCTACCCCGGGCCGGAGGCTTGCGCTGTCATACCCCCCCGCTATTTTTTCCAGGGTCCTGGAAAGTTTATGAAAGCTTTGGGCGAAGTGGCGGTTGCCGAATTCCGTGACGTCGATGTACATGAGCCGCCAGTAATCCGGGTGGTTGTAAACGATTTCACGGGCTGCCTGTGCCAGTTGGCGGAGGCTGTCGGGGTCGAACTTTCCCAACAGGGGCTTCAACTGCATCTGCATCTTGCCCATGCGCGCGGTGTACCGCCGTACCAGGCTGACGTAGAGGGCTTCTTTATTCGGGTAGTAATTGTAGATATTCCCGATCGAGATCCCGGCCTCGCTGGCAATGTCGCGGATGGACGTGCCGAAGTAGCCTTGCCGGATGAAGAGCCGGAGAGCGGCCTCCTCGATGGCGGTCTGGTTTTTCTGGACGACCAGGTCCTTGAGTTTGGGCATAAACAAAAACGATCGTTCGTTTTTAGAATTCTATGCGAAGTCCTTGAGCGTGTCAACGGATTTTTTGCGGCCTTGATTTGACTAGGACTTGGAGACTATAGCTGGGGGCTAGACCGATGCGCCCTCAACTCGTTGAATGGCAGTCCTGGCGCCTGCCCGCCGAGATCAAGGAGCGGGGGTTGGTCAAGGACTTGTCTTCCAGAAGCGGGTTTGGGGCCCGTGTTGGGTACTTCTACGTGTCGCGCGTTACGCGTCAAGTCCGACTTGACGCGTTCTTCCCGAAACACGTTTTTGGGCGCCCTTGTGGGCGGGTCACCCACATCGGCTGATCGTGGCGCGACCCCACTGCCCCTTCCCACGCCTCCATTGGCCTCTTGACGTTATAATCGCTTGGGTATGGTTAAGTGCTCACGCTGTGGACAGAAGCTCGCCGAAGGTGCCAGATTCTGTACGTCTTGCGGCAAACCCGTAGGCCTAAGCCGCGCCGAAACCACCACCTGTCGATTTTGCCTCAGAACAGTTCCGCACGTAGAGGCGTTCATTGGCGATGGCCGGCGCGACAGTCCGGAAAGCAAACGCCAAATCTGTTCCGCGTGCGTTGCAGCCGCAATAGATCTAATCGGCGCGAACTCGCAAATCAGCCCTGACAATGCTGACTGCGACTTCGCAGGCATTACCTGCTGGTTTTGCTGGAGGCGCTTTTCGCCGCTCACGAAGGTAATCGTCACAACAGCAATCGACTTGGATTTTCCTGAGCGACGAAATGTTGCGATCTGCATTGACTGCGTAGGGAGAGCCGCTGCCCATTTTGGGGAGAGAATCGGGGAGTCCACCCGGTCCCGATGTGTCGCTTTCATGCCCGGGAGATTATCTCCTTTGCTGGTCGACATTCAGATAATCATGCCGCTTCAATGTCCGGACCGATGCATCTGTTGTGACGAGGCGTCCACAACTAGTATTCGCCTGCCTCACGGCAATGTTTTTCTGCTTGTGCCGTCTTGCCACCGTTGTGACGATCATTCCAGGACCTTTTACTCGAAGCCCATTTCTGCCAGGCAGATGATGGGTCCCAACTGTTGCGCTCCCGACCGTAGTGCGAATTTCGTAGCGATCGACGGGCAAGGAATGGTTCTGTCTTGTCGTGGCTCCTATGCCGCAGAGATTATTCAACTCAATCCCTACAACGCCCGATGGTTAATGGACCGGATTGACTATGGCATCCTAACAGACGCGAGCGAATACACCTTCTATCCGGACCCGGAATACGAGAAAGAGCGGGCTCTCTTACTACTTCGATGTGGCTATCTCCGTGATACTTACGGCGATTCGACCGGCCTCAATGGCGTGTGCCCGGCGGCTCTGAATATCACGCCAAAGGGCGCCACCGCGTTAGCTGCGTGCAAGGGTCTCTCCGCCCCTCTCGATCGCGGATAGTATCGACCTACCGACTCAGGCAGACAAACTACTTCGGCATGGTGGCGAAGCTGAGCGCAAGCAACTCCCGTGTACGCTGGTTGGGGAAAAGAAACTGATGCTTATGGAGTTGTAAGGGGCCATCCACTTACCGAATCCCGGAATCCGTAATGATGGTTTCGTCGCGAGGGCTGGATTTGAACCGCTGGTTCAGTTCAAGATAGATCTGAGCGCGCGTAGGGTGATCGTTCTCCGCCACTCGAATCTGGGGCCCCAGACGGCGTGCTGGGAGACTCCGAGCATGGGGTATTTCGGGGACAGGCTACGCAACCCCCAATCGCTCAGCCGCTGGCCTTTGGGAGTTTCGTAGCGTGGCCCCGAAATACCCGGAATTTTCCGATCAGGGATACGTCTTCGTCAACCTGATGCCCTGCCCCGTAACAGCACCTCGTAGGTCGGTGGTTCACTGACGTTTGGCACATGAGTGGTCCGCCAACTCGCGTTTAGCCCAAGTTATATGCGCATCGGCATCACGTCGCAGTCTTAAGTAGCGATCATTAAACCAAGGCAAGATGGCGACCTCCCAGGGAGTCTTCGGCCACTTTACATCAATGTATTGTCCTTCTGAGATCAGTAGATCCCCCGTCGCCTTCGCGGATTTACGGTAGGACTCACTAAGTTCGCCCAAGATGCCATTGGGTGAGCCTGCAACCGCAGACGAAGATACGCCTTGTGTAGCGCATCCAATTGCGATTCCGCCCGATTTATCCCTGAACTGATGAATCTCCGTTACCGTCTTGTCAATTTGTCTAGCGACATTCTGCACATGAAGAATTGTCGAGTGCCCAAGAGATACTACAGCGACTATGACCGCAGTAACCATGTAGATCAGAGTGCGCACAATTTGCTTCCTCACCTCTGGCTTCGGCAGTATTCCGCCAGCATTCACATTCGGCCCACTTTCAACTCGATCGCCCGGCGGACTTGATGAAGCGGTCTGCGAAGAGGGGTGCCTCTTCGGGAAGACAATAACAAATGCCGGCAGCAACAATGTCGCAACAAAACTTGCATCCGGCAGATCGCCGCCTCCGTAAATCATGAATATTAGCAGTGCGCTCAACCCAAGGCACGCTGCCGGCACGACCACTAAACTTAACAGCCCCAACAAGCCACGCTCTTTAACTGCAATCGCCGTGGGCACAAGTAAGAAGAACAGGACGGGAAACCCCATGCTCAGCGATGCCTCATCTAAATCGACCAAAGCATCGAATCGGCCTATGATTCGGGCGGCATATATGAACAAAGCGTATGATGCCACTACAAGTAACCATCTGCGAGCGGCAATTTCGACTCTGTAGCTGACTGACGAGTGCTGCGACATGTTTCTCCTCGTATCGACCGATCCAGTGGCGAACAGCGCCAATGAGGATTGGTTGGATCCCACGCTGCGGCAAATCCGCTGGTCTTCTTCCCCGGGATCTAGATATTATAGTCCCAAACACCCTGGGCTTTCTGAACGCATTGCCACTCGGAAGCAATCCACTTGAGCGTATAGTCGCCTTATACGGCCAATCTCTGCCCGCTATCCGTCTGGTTTGAGCTTGCGGGTTTCCCTGATGATTTTGGCCAGTCGGTTCGCGAGTTGGTCGAGGCGATGCTTCGGAGCGGCGTTGGGCAGCGAACGCCGGAACATCTCGATGGCGTGTTGAGCGAACAGCAGTGAATCGACGACACCGTCCAGGCCGCCGCGCGGCGAGAAGTTCGGGGCTTTCGGTTGCGGCGCGAGATGCCGAGGTTGCGATCTGGCCAGGTGAAACTCCCGTTGCAAATCGCTTCCAGCAACGTCAACGTAGCGCATCGTCATCTCGGGATTGACGTGCCCGAGTAGCTTCATGAGCGCAGGCAAGCCTACCCCTGCGCGTACCATCTCACTGGCATATGTGTGCCTGGGGAGTATTTCGGGGACAGGCTACGCACCCCCCAATCGCTTAGCCGCTGGCCTTTGGGAGTTTCGTAGCCTCTTCCGAAATACCAAGCCCTCGGCGTCCCAAGCAAGCGGCTCCTCGTCCGCCGAAAACTCTTCACTTGAAGGTGGTACGGACCGGTAAACGGGCGCGTCCGCGCCCTGCGGCAAGGCTATCAACCGCAGCAGACGTACGCGTTCCCGAGGCGTCAACGACGCGACCAGGGGAAGAATGTCATCGGCCGTTAAAGTCTTGGCCATCGATTGCATTCTAGCAGGATCACCGAGCCAGATCCTGTGATGACAGTCCCCGGCAATCCGTCGGCCTCTAGCAGGTCCATGTGGACGTATAGTCATCCCGTACTTGTGCCAACCCGTGGTGCAGAACCGGCGGTCTGGGCATCGTGTCGGGATGCCTGCCCGCTTTGACTTAACCGTGCCGGGTTTAGCTCAGGCTGGAACGCTCACTGCCCGTACTTTTTCTCACCGGCTTCGATGCGAACAGCCAGCCGGTTCTCCGGCGGAGGCAACGGGCAGGTGGCGTAGGCGGTGAAGGCGCAGGGCGGATTGTAGGCTTTGTTAAAGTCGAGCACCACCTGGCCGTTTTGGGGCAGCGCGGAATACAGGAAGCGGCCGGCGCCATAGGTTTCCTTGGCGGAGGTCTGGTCGCGGAAGATAAAGAAGAGCTCCTTCGCGCCCGGCTCTTCGAGAATCGGGTAGAGTCTGAATTCCTGGCCGTTGAGGCGGAATACCGCGTAACCGGGACACTCGGAATCTTCCGTCTGCCCCAGCACGTTCAGAATGGGTATCTTGTGCGGTTCGGCCACCCACTTCGCCGTGACGCGCCAGGCCGGGTTGATCGGAAAGGATTCTAGCCTCGTGAAGTCGCGCCGCGCCGCCGCCTCCGGGTCCCTCAGCCGCATGCCGAACTTGTCGCCGCGTTGAATCGCAAACAGGCTGAGACGTCCTACCCGGAGCGAATCCGCGGAATCGTGCCGCAGTTCGCGAGTCGTGCCGTCCATCGTGACGGTCACTTTGCCGCGATCCAGATGCAAGACGCCGGCGCGCGCGGGGCCGTCGGGGAGCGCAATATCGTTTGAGGCCTCTTTGCCGAACGGATTGGCGCCTTCATGCAGCCAAAAGAGTCCGGCGACGGAGAGCCATCCACCATCGGCCTTGAGCGCGGCTTCCCGGTCGCGCCGCCACTTGGTGATTTCGTCTTCGTAAGCCGACCAGGCGAAGAGCATTCCGCAGGCCGTGAACAGAACCAGCGCGCGCGTGAGCATCAGGACTGCTCCGAGGGCGCAATCATCTGGTCGAGCAGGGCGGAGAACTCCTCCGACTTGCGGTCGACGCGCTCCTTCAACCCTTGCAGGTCCCGTTCTAGCAGGTGCAGTTTATCGGCCAGGTGCAGGCAGGCCAGCACGGCGATGTGCGTGGAATCGGCGTTCGGGGATTTTGCCGCGATGGCGAGCATGAGCTCGTTGATGCTGGCGGCTACAGCTTCCACTTCGCGCGGGTCGCCCGCCGTGCGCAGCACGTAAGGGCGGCTGAGAATGATCACCCGAACCGTCTGTTTCTCGGGTGTGCTGCTTTCCATGCGGCACTCTCCGTGGGGTGCGTGCGCCCCTATCCGGCGCTCAGTTGATCGATCTGCCCCAGCAGTTTTTCGATGCGGGAGCGGACCTGTTTGCGCTCCGCCTGGAGCGTTTTCAACTCGCCGGCCAGGCGCGTCGCTTCGGCGCGGGCTTCGGCGGCTTCCTCGACGGCGGATTCCCGTTCCTGGCGCAAGCGCGCCATGAGTTGCGCGGTCTGCTGAATCCGTTCTTCCAGGCTGCTGAGCGAATCGGTTTCGGGTTCGGCCGGACTCATGAGGGGGCTCAGGCTTTGTCGAGAGCGGCCTTGGCGGTATCCACCAGTTGGCGGAAACCGGCTTCGTCTTTGAGCGCCACATCGGCCAGCACCTTGCGGTTGAGGTCGAGGCCGGCAGCCTTCAGGCCGTGCACGAACTGGCTATAGGATATGCCGACGGCCCGGCAGGCCGCGTTGATGCGCACGATCCACAAAGCGCGGTAATCGCGCTTCTTGTTTTTCCGGCCGACGTAGGCGAACTTGAGTCCGCGCTCGACTGCTTCTTGCGCCGCACGGTACAGTTTGCTCTTGGTTAAGAAATAACCGGAAGCTTGATGGAGGATCTTTTTGCGGGAGGCCCTACGGTGGGTTCCACGTTTTACTCTAGGCACGTTTCATCTCCTTATGGGTGATACCCAATGACTGGCGAATCGGGCACGTGCCACGCGCACCGTCCGCGCAATCGCTCTCCCTTCTTAGTAGGGGAGCATCCGTTTCAAAACGGGTTGATCGGCCTTATCGGCGACGACCGATTGATGCAACTTCTTCTTACGCTTGTGCGGCTTCGAGGTCAAGATATGGCGTCCAAAGGCGTGATTGCGAACGATTTTGCCCGTACCGGTTTTCTTGAACCGCTTAGACGCACCCTTGTGAGTCTTGAGCTTCGGCATAATTTTTCCCTGGATTAATTCGAACAGGAAAGACCCTAGAATTATAGCACGGAGCCGCGGGCGTCCGCCGTAGGGAGTTGAATTGAGCAACAATAGAGGTCGCCTATGCTATCCAGACGTGCGTTGCTGCTCTCCCTGGGCGCGGCGGCCCTGCCGGCGCCTGCCAAGACGGGCCAGGTGGAAATCGGAGTCTGCGGTTCCGTCGACGATTTCGCCAAGGCGGAACAGTACGGATTCGACTATTTCGAGCCGGCCGCGGCCGCCGTCGCTGCGCTGAGCGACTCGGCCTTTGCCGATTTTGAAAAGCGCGTCACGAAATCGAAGCTGCGTTGCGAGTGCTTCAACAGCTTCATCCGGAGCCTGCAGGTGGTCGGTCCGGCGGTCAACCGCGAAGCCTTGACGGCCTACATGAATACCGCCCTCGACCGGTGCCGCGCCCTCGGGGGCACGATTATCGTTTGGGGCAGCGCGAGTTCCCGCAACGTACCGGAGGGCTATTCCCGCGATCAGGCCTGGCAGCAGATCAAGACGTTTCTCGGGATAGCCGGAGATCTGGCGAAATCACGGAAAATCGTGATTGCCATCGAGCCGCTCCGCAAACAGGAGAGCAACATCATCAACAGTGGGGCCGAGGCGCTGCGCCTGGTGCGCGAGGTGAATCATCCCAATGTCGAGATGATCATCGACTATTACCACCTGCAGCAGGAAAAGGAGGATCCCGAGATCCTCGTGCAGGCTCGCGACTCGATTGTGCACCTCCACTTCGCCAACCCCAACGGCCGCGTCTGGCCGAAGAAGGCCGACGAAGATCCGGGGTACGGGAAATTCTTTGAGTTGGTGAAGAAGAGCGGATTCCGCGGCGGACTATCCATCGAAGGAAGGGGCACGTTCGAGGAAGACGCGGCGGCGAGCCTGGAGTTTTTTCGCAAGGACTTGGCCTAGAGAAACGTCGCCGGCGATAGCGTTCGCAGCTTCTTGACCGATTCGATGAGGCGGTGCGCCGTGTGGTCGAGTTCTTCCTCCGTGTTGAAACGGCCAAGGCCTATACGGATAGAGGAATGCGCCAGTTCGTCGCTCACACCCAGCGCGCGCAACACGTGGCTGGGCTCGGGCGTGCCGGAAGTGCAGGCGGAACCGGTGGAGAGAGCGATGTCGGGCAGCGCCATCAGCAGGGTCTCGGCGTCCACCCCGGCGAAACTCAGGTTCAGGTTGCCGGGGAGCCGGTGCACCAGCGAACCGTTGACGGTGACTCCATCGAGCGCGGCGGTGAGGCGCGCCAGCAGGCGGTCGCGCCAAAGCGCCAGGCGCGCGGCTTCCTCGGGCATCTCGCGGGCGCAGACGGCGCAGGCTTCGCCGAAGCCCACAATCGCGGGAACGTTCAAAGTTCCGGAGCGCAGCCGGTATTCGTGGCCGCCGCCATCCATCTGCGCGGCCAGCTGAAAACGCGGCGCGCTGCGGCGCACGTACAGGAAGCCGATGCCTTTGGGGCCATAGAGCTTGTGGGCGCTCGCGGACATCAGGTCGATCTTGAGGGCGTTCACATCGACCGGCAGTTTGCCAAAGGCCTGAGCGGCATCGCAGTGGAACAGCACCCCCCGCTCCCGGCAGAGGGCTCCGATTTCGGCTACCGGCTGCAAGACGCCGATTTCGTTGTTGGCGTACATGACGCTCACCAGCAGCGTCTCGGGCAAGATAGCGCCGCGCAGTTGATCCAGGTCGAGCAAGCCGTCGGGGCTCGGCTCGAGCACCGTGACGCGCGAACCCTGGCGCTCCAGATGGCGGAGCGGGTCGAGCACCGCCCGATGCTCGGTGGCCAGAGTAATGAAGTGGTTCCGCGCGGGGTTGGCTTCGGCCGCGCCTTTGATTGCCAGGTTGTTGGATTCCGTGGCGCCGCTGGTGAAGACGATCTCGCGGGGTTGCGCGCCGGCCAAATGGGCGACGCGCTTGCGGGCGTGCTCGACGGCTTTTTCGGCGGCCCAGCCAAAACTGTGGGCGCGGCTGGCCGCATTGCCGAAGTTGAGCCCGAAGAAGGGCAGCATGGCGTTGACCACGCGCGGGTCCACTGGAGTCGTAGCGTGATGGTCGAGATAGACCGGAGCGTGCATAGAAAAAGCCGCACTCCTATTTTGACAGGGTCCGGAGCGGGGTTGTGAATCGGCCTCGTAGTGGCGGATACTATTCGGTACCGGTGGTGGGCCGGTGCCATGTCAAACCCGGCGGTTTCTCCCGAAACGGAAGCTGCGGGGCGGGACCAGTTGGTTCCGCTCTACCGCGTCGTGCTCCTCGACGACAACGATCATACCTACGACTACGTCATCGAAATGCTCCAGCACATTTTCATCTTCACGTTGGACCAGGCTTACCGCCACGCCGAAGAAGTGGACCGGCGCGGGCGCACGGTGCTGATCACGTGCGAGCTGGCGGAAGCCGAGTTCGCCAAGGGCCAGATCCATGCCTATGGGCGGGATTGGCGGCTGGACCGGTCGCAGGGGTCGATGTCGGCGGTAGTCGAGCCAGCACAGTAGCGGCGTCGGGTATCATAAAGAAATGAAGCTTTTCTGCAGTGTAGCCATACTTTGTCCGGCAGTCTGTCTGCTGGCCCAGACGCCCCCCCCGAAGCCGCCTCCGCCGATAGGGGAGATCACCAAACAGGTGGACATCGGCAAGATGCTCGCGCCGTCCGTTCCGCCCGATCGGGTAGTGATCACCCTGGGGGATGTGAAGATTACAGCGGCGCAGTATGACCAGTTGGTCGAATCGCTGCCCGAGCAATACCGGGCGATGGCGCGGACCACCGGACGGAAACAGTACGCTGACAATCTGGTGCAAATCCTGGTGCTGGCACAGGAAGGCCAGCGGCGCAAAATCAACGAGACCAGCCAGTACAAGACCCTGGCCGGCTTCCAGCAATCCAACGTGCTGGCCGCCTTGGCGGTGGAAGCCATGAAAAAGGACGTGACGGTGGACGAGGCCGGCTTGCGGAAATATTATGACCAGCACAAGTCGGAGTACGAGCAGGTGCACGGCGCCCACATTCTGATCCGGTTCACGGGCTCGCAGGTGCCCCTGAGGCCAGGCCAGAAGGACCTGACCGATGCAGAAGCCTTGGCCAAAGCACAGGACTTGCGGGCCAGGATCCTGGCCGGCGCGGATTTCGCGGAGTTGGCCAGGAAGGAATCCGACGATGTCGGCTCCGGCAACAACGGTGGGGACCTGGGCACCTTCAAACACGGGCAGATGGTGCCCTCGTTTGATGAGGTGGCATTCAAACTGAAGCCCGGGGACCTGAGCGAACCGATCAAGACGCAGTTCGGATACCACTTGATCAAGGTTCAAACCCACGACTCGAAGAGCTTCGAAGATGCGCGTGCGGAAATCGAGGCTAAGGTGAGACCGGACGCGCTCAAGGCCGCCGTGGAAGAATTGGGGAAGAAGTCCCAGGCAGTTTTCGACCCGGAGTTCTTTCAGTTGGACAAGAAATAGAGTGAAAACGCGGAAGCTCGAAATCCACTGTCCGACCTGCGGTTCGGGTGAAGTGTTTTACAGTTGCACGCCGAACTGTTGCTTCAACCACGTGTGCGCGGAGTGTGGGACCACCTTCGAGCCGGTGACGACTCTGGCCGGAGGCACGGTGGCGGGAATCGTGCCTCCGGATCCACCGCCCGAAGCCGCCGACCCCACGGCGGCTTGCATCCGATGCGATTCGACCGCGGTCTACTTGGCCGAAGATGGCACTCCGGTGTGCGCCAAGTGCGGCGCGCGGCTGAAGTTGGAGCTCACCGAGGTGGCGCCGGGCTAGTCAGGCGGCATCACCCACGTTGAGTTGGTGTGCCCCGGCCGGTACTATCGCGGCTTGTAGTGGCACGTGAAAGATGTTACCTTGAAGTTGCCGTGAATCGGTCTTTCGGACTCCTGGAGTCCGGCCATGCACGGTTCGGTCTGTTCGAAAACTTTCGACCCTGGCGCCTCGCGGCACCAGGGTTTTTTATTGCACGGTGCTCGCATATACGAAAGTTGCAGTACCATTTTGCACCGGCTAGTGCTCTTACCGCTATGCACCATGAGAAATTTGCGCCATAATACTTAACAAGCCAATCCGTGTCGAGGGAACATCGGATGGCAAGCGCGGCCAGCGATGCTCATGGGACGGAAGTGTTGGATCAGACGAGATCTGGTAGCAAGACTCGGGCTGGTGGCATGTCTGGCAGTGGCGCCATTGCGGTTCGCGGGGGGGCAGGATTTAATTCAGGCTGGAGCGCCCGGCGGCGCGGTGCGGCTTTTCTACGGCGACACGGCTATCCTGGAATCCACCGACAACCGCAAGGATCTGCCGTGCACCGTGACGCCCGAGAAACCCTCCATCGGTTTCGATCTCAAGTTTCATGCCGGCTATGAGGTCAGCGTTCCGTTGAAGGAACTGGCCGGCCCGGAGAACCAGCTCACCATGGTCTTCCGCGTCAGGCGGTTGGATGGTGGGGGCGACGGGATTTATCTGTCGCAGCACACGGTGGTCCCGGCGATCGATTCCGATGAAGGCGGTCAAGCCTATCTGCAGGGCTGGTTCATCCTGGGGGAAGGCAAGTACCACATCGACTGGCTGATGCGCGACCGTGCCGAACGGATGTGCTCCTACCATTGGGATGCCGAAGCGAGCCTGCCGGCGAAGGACAAGCAGATGGCCCTCAACATCGCGGCCGGCTCGGTCCAAGTGGTAGAGGGGGAGCTGTTCAAGCCGGAGGCTCCAGTCCAGCGGGAGCAGCACGACGGGCCTATCAACATCAAGGTGATGATGAATTTCGCTCCGCAGGATGCGACCTCCGCGACGCTACAGCCGTTCGATACCAGCGCTTTGCTTTCGATCTTGCGGAGCATCGCTCGCGAGCCGCGCATCTGCCGGTTTTCGATTGTCGCGTACAACGTGCAGGAACAGCGCGTGTTTTACCGGCAGGATGGCGCCTCGCAGATCGATTTTCCTTCGCTGGGCGACGCAGTCAAGGAGCTGCACCTGGGCACGGTAGACCTGAAGAGGCTGGTGCAGAAGCACGGGAACACGGATTTTCTGGCCGATTTGTTCACCCAGGAAGTGAAGGACGCGAAGGACAGTCCCGATGCCCTGGTCTTCGCCGGGCCCAAGGTGATGCTGGATGACGGGCTGTCTGCGGATACCTTGAAACAGCTTTCCGACGTCAAATTCCCGGTCTTTTACATGAATTACAACCTGAACCCGCAGGCTAATCCATGGCGGGACTCGATCAGCGCGGCGGTCCGGTTCCTGAAGGGCGCAGAGTATACCATTAGCCGGCCGCGCGATTTGTTCTTTGCGTGGACCGAAATCATGGGCCGTATTGTAAAATTAAAGGCAGGGAGAACTGCCACGGCTGATGGCTCGTCGCACTAATACCATGAGGACCCTATCCATTGCGCTGTTGACCGCTTCCGTAGCGGCTTCGGCTTTCGCTCAGAAATTCTCCCCGGAAAACCTGGGACCTTCGATCCCCACTCCCGAACCGGTTGTGGAAAGAATGCTGGCGCTGGCGCATATCAAGACCGCTGACGTGGTCTACGACCTGGGCAGCGGCGACGGGCGCATCGTGATCGAGGCGGCCCAGAAGTATGGCGCGCGCGCGGTGGGCGTGGAAGTGGTCCCCGACCTTTGCCGCAAAGCGGAGGCGCGCATCAAGTCACTCGGGTTGGAAGAACGCGCCTCGATTGTCGAAGGCAGCGTATTCCATGTGGATCTCAGCCCCGCGACGGTGGTGACCCTGTATTTCATGACCACCTCCAACGAGCGGCTGCGGCCCAACCTGGAGAAATACCTCAAGCCGGGCACGCGCGTGATCTCCAACCAGTTTCCGATCAAGGGCTGGAAGCCGGTGACGGTAGAGCACGTCAAGGCGGGGATGGATTACACCATCTACGTGTACGAAATCGGGCGCGAGAAGTAGAAACCTCTACTTCGCCTTTCCTGCATT
Source organism: Bryobacterales bacterium (assembly GCA_003152325.1). Lineage (GTDB taxonomy): Bacteria > Acidobacteriota > Terriglobia > Bryobacterales > Bryobacteraceae > PALSA-129. Next base: position 20,552 of record PLZX01000379.1, read on the forward strand.
CTCCACGATAGTTTGTGCCAGGTAGTTGACGATCTTGGCGCTGTTGCGGGCCGATTCGTAATAAGCGGCCTGTAGGAGCTGATCGCGGCGGTTCAGGAGCGTTTCCTTAATCTGCTGTTGCACGCGCGGATCGTTGAGATCGCGCTGCCCGGCCGGTTCCTTCTCAAACACTTTCAGGATGCGGTAGCCCTCGGGCATATTGATGATGGGTGAGATGCCGCCGGGCTGGAGGGATTCCAGCATCTTGCGCAACTCCGGGCTCAGTTTTTCGAGCTGCGAAGTGGCGATGAACCCCATGTCGCCGCCGTTGGGAGTGGTGGTGGGATCTTCCGAGTAGCTCTGCGCCAGCATGCCGAAATCCTCACCCTGCTGAAGGCGGTGCTGGATATCCTGGATCTTGGTTTTGGCTTCGGCGGCGTTTTGCGCCTTGCTGTTCTTCAGATTGCGAACGTTGGGGTCGGGATTGGGCGTGACCAGGATCTGCGCCAGGTGGATGGTGGGCTCGGCGGAATTGTAGGCGGCCTTGTTGGCGTTATAGAAGCTGGCGACGTCCGCGTCGGTGATGTTGATGTGGGACGTGATTTCCTTGGCGATGAGCTTGTTGACCGTGAGGTCGCGGCGGAACTGGGCTTTGAGGTCGTCCACCGTCATATGGCGGTCTGCGAGCTTTTTTTCGAACTCTTCCTTGGTGTAAGGCGCCTTCATCTTGTTGATTTCGGCATCGATATCGGCGTCCACCGCGGTCAGGCCCAGCTTTTCGGCCCGCTGCCAATAGATCTCGGTGGTGATGAGCCGGGTGAGGAGGTCGAGCTTCTGGGCCATCACCTGGTCCTCGTTGGTTTCCTCCATCGGCTGCGGGTATTGCGTGGCGTATAGCTTTTCGAAGTCGACGGTCTTGATGGGGACGCCGTTGACCTCAGCCACTACGCCGGCCGGTGGTGCGTGTTTGCATGACACCAGTGTGAGCGCGGCTAAGGCCGCGAGAAGGACCGCAGAATAACGTAGCATGCGCTTCCTCATTGTAACCGGAAGACGGGCGGAGGGTTGCGGGCCCGGGGGTCGGATAGAATGGTGGTTTCCATGAGAGCCGGCATCATCGGCACGGGAGCGGTTGCCCACAAGCACGCACGCGCTCTTCAGAACATCGGCTTTCGCGTGACGGCGGTCGCCAACCGCGGCGAAGAAGCGGGGCGGGAGTTCGCCGGGCGGTATGGCGCGGCCTTTGCAGGCACATATCAGGAAATCTGCCGTCACCCCGAGGTGGATTTCGTGGATGTCTGCACGTTTCCGGAGTTCCGCCTGGAGGCAGTGGAGTTGTGCGCCGCAACCGGGAAGCACGTGATGGTGGAGAAACCCATCGCAACCAGCTTGGAAACCGCCGGCCGAATGATCGAAACGGCGCGGCTCGGCGGCATCCTGCTGGGAGTGATCAGCCAGCACCGCTTCGATGACGCCAGCCTGTTCTTGAGCCGGGCCGTGGCCGCGGGCCGCTTGGGCAAGTTGCTCCAGTGCGATTGCTACGTGAAGTGGTTCCGTTCCGCCGAATACTATCGGAGGCCGGCGAAGGGCTCGTGGAAGACCGAAGGCGGCGGCGCGCTGATCGGCCAGGCGATTCACCAGGTGGACCTGCTGCGCTGGTTGGCCGGGCCGGTGGCGGAAGTGTCGGGCATGTGGCAACTGGGCGCGCGCCACGCCATTGAATCCGAGGACGTAGTGAACGCGGTGGTGCGCTACTCGAGTGGCGCCACCGGCGTGTTGCAGGCGGCAACGGCAATTTGGCCCGGCTACCCGGAGCGCATCGAACTGCACGGCACGAAAGGCTCCGCCACGGTCTCCGGCGACAAGCTGACTGTATGGGACGTGGAAGAGGATGACAGTGAACCAGCGCCGGTAGTGACTGGGGCGGCGTCGGGCGCATCCGACCCGATGGCCATTTCGCTCGAACCCTTCGAGCGCCAGTTCCGCGATTTCGGCGACTCCATCTCGGCCGGCCGCAAACCGCTGGTGGCCGGCGAGGAAGGCTACCAGGCGCTCGAAGTGGTGGATGCGGTCTACCGTTCCTGCCGGACGGGGCAGAAAGTGACGTTGTAACTACCTCTACGGTAGCGTCGAGTCCAGGTAAGCGAGGTATGCGGCCGCTAGGCGGTAGGCCGAATAGTAATCGTCGGGATGAATCGCCTTGAGGTTGTCGCGGGGGTTATGCAGGATCCCCAGCGTGTCCTGAGTAAGGGAGTGGATCGTGATGACCGGCACTTTGGCCTTCAGGAACGGATGGGAATCGTCGTCACCCACGCCATCCACATTGAGGCCCCTAGGTTCCAAATGCAGGCTGCTGGCAATGATCACATAGGCCTGCAATAGCAGAGGGTCGGCGCGACTGGCCCATGCCTTGGGCGGCGACAGGCCGAGGCACTCGAGGTTGACCATGGCGCGGAGGCTGCTTCTCTCGTCGCTGGTCAGCTTATTTACGTAAGCGCCTGATCCATGTAGCCCCGCTTCCTCCCCCGCGAATCCGACAAAGACGAAACGATGGCGACGGGGCTTCGAATCGAGACTCTGATAGAGGCTGGGAAGCAGGACAGCGCCGCTCCAATCGTCGACTGCTCCCATTCCTGTTTCAATGGAGTCGAAATGTCCGCCAACTAGGATCTCCGATGCGGTCTGGCCAATCATCGTGCAGATGACATTGGGTTGCTTGGAGTGGGGCACCGGTTGTTCGGTGAGCCGATCTGCCTGACAGCCGACCTCCTGAAATAGAGATTCCAAAGCAGCCCTGCGGTCGGCCAACTTGCGAGTGACGCGTTCCAGCCGCTGTTGGATGATGGCGGGAGCAATGGAATCAAACTTGATCTGGACTGGGTCTGCGGGCGCTGAAGCACCCGGAATCACCAGGATCAGCGTGAGAGCTGCCGGCAGAAGGGCGGCGGAAAACCGGGGAATCCGCATGACAGTTCAGTATAGGTCGCCTCCTCCCCGCGTTAAAGCCCGCCACGCTGCCGGACCGCGTCAATCGAACGTGTACAGCAGCGTGCCCACCGCCGGTTCGGCGGGGGCGCCGACGGGAACCGGTACTGCGCCTTCGGCATTGACAGGGACTTCGCTCTCCACGTTGACCTGGCGATAGAATATGCCCGAATCGCCGAGGTAGACTTCCAGATCGGAGGGCCGGGGAAGCGAGCCCTGGATCAGCGCCTCGGAGAGCGGGTCTTCGATGTACTTCTGCAAAGCGCGGCGCAGGGGGCGCGCGCCATAACTGCGGTCGCCGCAGGTTTTCTCAAGGACGTACTTGGCGGCGTCGGGGCCCAGCCGGATCTTTACCTGCTTGGCCACCAGGTTGACGTTGATCAGATTCACCAACAGGCCGATGATTTGGAGCAGGTCGTCATCGGTGAGGGAGGTGAACAGGATCACTTCGTCCAGACGGTTGAGGAACTCGGGGTTGAAGGCCTTCTTGACCTCGCTGCGCACCATGTCCTCGACCTTGGAATTGATGCCTTCGCCCATCGGGGTGGAGAAGCCCAGGTGGCCGCGCTTTTCGAGGAAGCGCGCGCCCAGGTTGGAGGTCATGATG
>PLZX01000045.1 GCA_003152325.1 Bryobacterales bacterium
CCTGGTATGGTCAGGAGCCCCTCTCCACGAACTGATAGCATAGTCTCCATCCAATGAACGCCCCTTCCCCGCAGCGTTTGATTCGCTCTCTGGGACTGCGGGAAGGTATCGCGATCCAGATGGGGATGATCATCGGCTCTGGCATTTTCATTGTCCCCGCTACTGTCGCCGGCCATCTAGGGTCACTCGGTCCCATGCTGCTGGTTTGGGCTCTCGGCGGTGTGATGGTGCTCTTCGGCGCGTTGACACTTGCCGAACTGAGTTCGGTGCTGCCTGAAACTGGCGGACCCTACGTGTATCTGGACAAGAGCTTTGGACGTGTCTGGGGCTTCCTGTTCAGCTGGAATCATTTCTTCATCAACACGGCAGGCAGTGTGGCGGCGTTGGCCGTGGCATTCGCAACGTACCTGGGATTCTGGGCGCCCGGCATGGCCCCCTGGAAAATCCGGATCATCGCGGTGGCGGCCATTGTGCTAGTGACGGCCATTAATGTCCGCGGAGTTCGTCTGGGGGGCTGGGTGATGGACGCTTTCACCGCGGCCAAGCTGATCGCGCTGGGGGGCCTCATCTTAGCGGCGTTTTTCTCCGGTAAAGGGAGCGCTGCGAATCTGCAGCCGATGTGGCCCGATCACTGGACGCACTCGCTCACCACCGGCCTGGGGCTCTCCATGATTTCGGTTCTGTGGGCATACGACGGCTGGACGACCGTGACGTTGACGGCCGGCGAAATGAAATCGCCGCGCCGGAATGTGCCGCTGTCACTGGTGCTGGGTACGATTGCCGTAATTGTGATCTACCTGGCGGCGAATGTGGCGTACGCGTATGTACTGCCGCGTCCGAGGATGGCGGCGTCACCGCGGGTGGCGGCCGACGTAGCGGGTATGGTGCTCGGGCGATTCGGCGCGGCGTTCGTAATCGCCGGCATTCTCTGCTCCACATTCGGCACCATGCACGGATGCGTGTTGGGCGGTCCGCGGTGCTTGTACGCCGCGGCGGAAGGCGGCGCGTTCCCGAAGGCCTTCAGTGGCGTGCACAAGCGATTTCACACACCGGCGCTCGCCATCGTGACGTTGGGAGTGTGGGGCGGGATTCTTACCCTGAGCGGCACCTACGAGCAGATCACATCGTACGTGGTATTCGGCTCATGGGCATTCTATGCGCTCACCGCGCTGGCGGTGATCGCGCTGCGGCGCAAGATGCCTGATGCACCTCGGCCGTATCGAGCGTGGGGTTATCCGTACGCGACGCTGGTGTTTGTGGCGGTGGTCGGCTGGTTCTTGTACAACACGCTGGTGCACGACACGCGCAACGCCGCCATCGGCATAGGATTGCTGCTGGTGTCGTTGCCTTGCTACTATTACTGGACGCTGAAATGAAACGCGTATTGGTAATTGGCCTCGGAATGCAGGGGCAGGCCGCGTTGCACGACATGGCGAGGCGTCCCGAGTTCTCGCGCATCGTGGTCGCCGACAGCCGCGATGACGTGGACGCCATCGTGGGACAGTATCCAGCGGAGAAGGTCGCTGCGGTCCGCGCCGACGCCACCGATGTGCCGGCCGTGACTAGACTGATCCGCGAGGCCGATATCGTTGTGGAAGCGCTCCCGGCGGCACTGGCGCTTCGCACAGGGCAACTGGCGGTGCGGTGCGGCGTTCCGGTAGTGAGCAGCATGTACTATTTCAATCCCGACGGGCTGGATGCTGCGGGCGCTGTGGCGCTGCGCGGATCGGTCGACGAACTCGACCGCTTGGCGAAGCAGCAAGGCATCCCGCTTCTGACCGAGTTCGGTATGGACCCGGGCCTTGACCTGTTGATGGCCGCCAAGGCGGTCTCCGAGTTCGACGAGGTTCACGAATTCAATACGTATGGAGCTGGCCTTCCGGCAGGCGAGGCTCGGGGGAATCCGCTGCAGTACAAATTTTCTTGGTCGCCGGTGGGTGTGATGCGGTCGTATCGCCGGTCGTCTACCCTGATCCGCAACGGGCAGGCGGTTGGCATTCCAGCGCAAGAGATTTTTGAGGCACGCCACTGCCATCAGATCGACGTGCCGGAATTGGGATCTCCGCTCGAGTGTTTCGCCAACGGCGATGCGGCGCACTACGCGGATCTACTGGGGATCCGCCATTCGCTGAAGGAATCGGGCCGGTATACCGGACGCTACCCCGGCCATTGCGCCTTCTGGGACACTGTCGTCAAAAGCGGTCTGCTGAGGAATGATCCAGTAATGGTACAAGGCGCCGCGGTTCTGCCGGTGGAATTCATGGCCGCGGCCCTTGCGACACAGCCGCAGTTTCAATATGCCGGCCAAGAGCGCGACTTGAGTTTCATCCGCGTAGTCGCGCGCGGGCTGCGGCAGCGCAAGCCAAAGCACGTGATCTACGAATTGATCGACTATCGCGATTTGGCCACCGGATTTACCGCCATGCAGCGCACCGTCGGCTTCACCATGAGCCGCGGGGCACAGCTCATCGCGACAGGGAAGCTGAGCAAGCCGGGAGTACTGACGCCACTCGACGTAGCATACGATGACGTGCTACCGGCGCTGGAACCGCACGGCATCGGGGTTAAGATCACGCGCGAATGACGGATGATTGCTCGATGATTGACGTTCTGGACTCGTTGATTCTCGGTCTTCTGGAGTGGGTGAGCGCGCGGGAGCGAACCTATGAGGCGACAATAGAGAGAATGTTCTAAATGCGGAAGCCACAGGGTTTGCCAGCGCCTCCCAGCATTTTACTTTTCGTCTGGGCTAGAATGACTTGAGAATGAACAGCCGAGAGTTCAGGGAGTATCTCCGCCAAAAACGGATCGAGGCCCTCCGCGCGGAAGTCCGTGCCGAGAAGAAACCACCGGCCAGTGAGAAGCTGGATCTCCGAATCCGGCGCAAGGCACGGTAGCGCTCCGCACCGCCCTATTCGTCCAGCGTTTCTCTGACGCGCTCCGAAATCACGGCTGGGTCATCATCCAAAGCGCAGACCACCGTCCGTTCGAACCCTTGCGGCCCCGTGATGAGAACCTTGAACCCGCCCCCGAAGGGATCTGCCGCGATCCAGGCTTCGTGCGGGCCGCCGACGTTCTTCCCGCCAGACTCGACCGCCGCCTGAATACGTTCCCGCCGAGCGGCTGGGATGCCTTTGGACTCGAAGACCGTGATGGGCATGGGTTACATTTCTGCATCTAATCATAGGGCAAAGTCTCGCGAACCGCCGGCGCGATCCCCGACCAGGCCCCCGGCAGACGTCCGTAGGCCACGGGGACACAGCGCGGAACAAATCTTGACACACACGTGCCAATTTTTCGTACTGTAGCCGCACGCATTGGGCCCCGGTCGCTTGATTCCACGCCGATTAGGGTTTGGCGCGGGAATTGCTCGTCGAGCAGCGTGACTAATTACCGGTGGGCCCCTGGAGAGACGGCTGCTCCTCTCTGTCGATTCCTCCTCACAAGTCACCTCTCAAGGAAACCCGCTGATTCCCGCCCATAACCTCACAACCGTCTCTTCCCGGGCCTGAGCAGGTATTTCTTCCATTCGGAGCAGGAGCCGGCGACGGCCCATGACAACCTGGCCCATCGAGCTCTTTGTAACGCGCGCCAAGGCTTTACGCTTTCGCCAGCTTCTTCCGGCTGTACTCAGCCCAGCGCTTCCTGGCTGCGGCAGCAATTCTCCCGCGCCCAGCCGCGGAAATCTTCCGTTTGGGCGCGGTTAGGCGCCGCCGAGGCTGTACCGGCCGTCCGCCCCTGCTTAACGGGCTTCCCCCAGGATCCGGTAAATTTGTCGCCCGTATTTCTCGACGGTGCTGATGCCGATACCCGGAATCGCGAGCAACTCGACAGCGCTTGCGGGACGCATTTCGGCAATGGCGCGCAGAGCCTGATCGGTAAAGATGCGGAACGCCGGCACGCTGCGCCTCCGCGCCTCGGTCAGGCGCCAGGCCCGTAGCGCCTCTTCCACACGGGTATCCGCTCCTGCCGGCGAGCTTTTCACCTTCGGCGTCGCCACGGCACTGCCCAACTGCCTACCCTTGCCCGCGGCTTTCTTCTTGCGCTTGCGCCTCGCCGGCGGCGCCGCTGTGTCCTTCATGATGAATTCGATCGGTGTGGTCTCGTCCGTCGCTCGGCCGACCGGAGTGAGTCTCACTGTGCGGTACGGAATCTGCCTGCCATCCTTCTCGAAAACAGCGTCGGACAGCCGCGCCAGTCCGGCCCGCGCCATCGCTCCGAGCACGTCTTCAAAGGCATCGCGGGTTATCTCGCCACCCGGAAACAGCTCGGTGTGAAGCTTCCCGGTTGGTCTGTGCCCGCCCGAGTGCAGAGCCGCCAGTACCCGGAGGAGCGCCGCCCGCTCCGCCTCCGTGGCTGTGCGGAAGCGCTGGGCCACGCAATCCGCCGGAGCGCAGAAATCGCAGATCGCGCAGGCCGTCTGACCGTCGGCAAGATCGCCGAAGTGACGCACCAGAGTCGACATGCGGCATTGGTTCGTTTCGGCATACCGGATCACTTGGTCGATCTGCGCCCGCTTTTGTTCGCCTTGGGCGATGTAGGACTCGCGCCACTGGCCTTGGCCGATGCTCACGTTCTCGGCGTAATCCAGCACTGCGCCGCCATGGATCCACAGCTTCTCCAAAGCCTTGTCGAACAGGTCCGGATCCATCCGCATCTGCTGCTGCAACGTGGTCTTCTCCATCGGCTCGGGCCGCAACCGGGTGAATATCGCGTCCAGCACAGCCACGTCCGGGTAGTCGCGCTCGAAAAAGAAGTCGTGCGTGTAGCGGTCGGCGTAGGAGTGCATCAGGACCGCGCGGCTTGGCTTCCCATCGCGCCCGGCTCGACCGATCTCCTGGTAATACGCCTCAAGGCTTCCCGGCAGGGCGGTGTGAATCACCGTGCGGATATCGGGTTTGTCGATCCCCATCCCGAACGCAATTGTCGCCACCATCACCTCGATCTTTCCTGCAAGAAACTCCTCCTGTACCCGCTGCCGGCGCTCGGTGTCGAGACCGGCATGGTACGCCGCCGTGGAGAAGTGAGCCGCCAGTTCGGCCGCCACGCTTTCGGCCTGCTTGCGAGTAGGCGTATACACAATTCCCGGCCGGCGCGCCTCGTCCAACAACAGTTNNATCACCGGCGCGGGACGCAACATCGGCAGGTATTGGCCGAGCATGCGGTAGTCCGGCCGGAAATCGTGCCCCCACTGGGAAATGCAGTGCGCTTCGTCGATGGCGATCAGCGACGGCTTTCGCTTCGCCAGCATTTCCGGGAATCCGGCCACGCGCAGCCTTTCGGGCGCGATGAACAGGAACTGCAGTTTGCCGTTCAGGTAGTCGATCGAGGCCTGCCGCGACGCGGCGCGCTCACGGCCAGAATGGATACGCTCNNGTTCCACCCCGCGCGATCCCGGGTAACTGGTAGCACAGCGACTTGCCCGATCCGGTCGGCATGACAAGCAGCACGTCTTTCCCATCGACAGCCGCCTGGCAGACCGCTTCCTGATTCGGCCTGAAAGAGGAGAAGCCGAACACACGATGGAGAAGAGTCGCGAGCGTGTCGCCAGCTTCCAGCGCCGGCAAACTGGCGGGTTCAGGCAAGGCGTTACCGATTGGCGCGTGCCCGGCTGGGACCGTGATCGCGGCCTTGGTGGGTGGCTTCACATGTCCGACCTTGCCCACCACCTCGCGCACGTAATCCTCGATACCTCTCAGAAAAGGTTCGAGCTGCGCTTTGCCGCGATGGATTCGCGTCAGATACGCCTCCCACTGGCCGGTCATCGCCGGGCTCTTGACCTCGGGGTGCACGATGTCGATGAGCCGGATCCCCTTGTCGGTCGCTTCGAGACTCTTGCCGTTCCGGATCATATAGCCACGCTTGAGCAGCACCTCGATGATGGCGGCTCGCGTCGCCGGCGTGCCCAGGCCGGTTTCCTTCATGGCGTCCGAAAGTTCCTTGTCGTCGAGGGTTTTGCCCGCCGTCTCCATCGCCGTCAACAGGGTTGCCTCCGTCAATCGCTTCGGTGGTCGGGTTTTCTTCCGGATGGCCTCGACCTCCACTACCTCCTGCGATTGGCCCTCCTTGAGGCCGGAAGGTAAGACCTGTTCCGCCTTCTGCTCTTCGCCACCGGCCTTGCCTCTCCCCGGCTGCCTGGCCGCCGCGATTTCCAGCACCTTCCAGCCCACCTGCTGCACCGCGGTGCCCGATGTGTGATAGCGATCGACGACATCGCTGTTCTGAATGGACGTGATTACCGTCGTAACCGACCAGGTGTGATCTTCGTGCCAGGCGCTGAGCAGGCGGCGGCACACCAGGTCGTAGATCCTGCGTTCCTCACCCGACAACCCGGCCTTCTCAGGCGACGTCGCCGTGGGAATGATTGCGTGGTGATCAGTGACCTTGGCATCGTCGATGAACCGCCGTCCCAGCGGGCGCTCCCCGGTGCCGGGCGCAAGGTGTGCCTGATAGGGCGCCGCGATCGCCTTGACGATCTGCGGCAGGGTGGCCGCCACATCCTGCGACAGATGCCGGCTGTCGGTACGCGGGTAGCTGATCAGCTTGTGCCGTTCATAGAGGGCCTTGCGCCACGTCCAGGGTCTGCTGGGCGCTGAAGCCGAACAGCCGGTTGGCGTGCCGCTGCAGTTCCGTCAGATCGTACAGCGGCGGCGGCGCCATCCTCTGGATCTCGGATTCGCTCGATTCGATGGCGGCCGTGCCGGAATGTGCGCGCGCGATAATCCGTCCAGCCTCTTCTCCGTCCACCGGCAGCCGCATCACCTTCTGCAGCGTGTCCTTATCGCCCCCACGCTCCGGCTGTGTGCGAAACCAGGTGCCCTGGTAGCGGCTCTCCTTCGGTCCGCTGGTCGGGTGGAAGCTGGCTACGACCTCCAGGTAGTCTTCCGGGACGAAGCTTCGGATCGCAAGTTCGCGCTCCACAAGCATCGCCAAGGTCGGTGTCTGCACGCGCCCGACCGACAGATCCTCTCCGTAGGCCAGGGAGTAGGCGCGAGACAGATTCATGCCGACGAGCCAGTCGGCCCTGCTGCGGCCGCGCGCGGCATCTGCCAGAGGATCGTAGTCGCTCCCGGGTCGTAGTGCCGCAAAACCCTTGCGGATGGCATCCGGTGTCAGCGACGAGATCCACAGACGGCTGAAGGGCTTCTCACACTGCGCGGCCTCGTAGATATAGCGGAAGATGAGCTCACCCTCGCGGCCTGCGTCCGTGGCGCACACTACCCGAGAGATGCGCGGCGAATTGACGATTTTTCGCACAACTTCAAACTGATCTTTCGTCTTCTCGTATACGACCAACGGCCACTGCTTGGGCAGCATCGGAAGATGGTCGCGGTGCCATTGGCGCCACGCCGGGTTGATCTCGTGCGGCTGGGCCAGCGCCGCCAGGTGACCGATCGCCCACGTGACCACATAGCCGTTGCCGTGCAGGTATCCGTCGCCCTTGCCGGTCGCGCCCAGCACGCTCGCGATGTCACGGGCGACCGAAGGCTTTTCAGCCAGTACCGCAACCGTTCCCAACTCCTGAGTAGCCATCGTGAGAATTCCAGTTTAGCGATGCGACGTCCTGGCGGTGCGTTCGGCCGGCGAAGAAACTCCCCACGCGGCATAACCGCAAACCCTCGCTGCCCACCCGCTCAGTCAGATCGGATCAGGGTCGTCCCACTGCGGCACCAGGTCCCGCTCATCCAGCCGCAGTATCAGTTCGCCGCCGGTGCCCTCGTCGAACAGCCGGCAAAGGAACCGGTAGGTCTTGTTGACCGCGTCCCGCACCACCAGTTTCATCTCTTCATCGCTGAGGCGCGAGACATGGGGCCAGGGGATCTCGCCGTGCGGAGTCCTTGCGACGACATCGGAGAAATCTCCGCTCTGGGAATCCGGGACGGTCCCGGCGTGGTAATCCTCAAGAACGGTGTTCCGGAAGCACTGCTGAACCGTGTACTTTGCCAGGCGCTTCAGCAGCGCTGGGTTCTCGAACATGATGTTCTTCGCGATGTCGGCCACGGCGTTTCTCCGGGAGGGCCTGTCTCAAAGGAAGTATAACCATTCCCCTTACTCCGCGACCGAGCTGCAGGGCTCCGCGTGGGTGCTGGCCGATTCCATCCGGGCCCGCATCCAGGGCGGCCAGAACATCTATGATCAGGCGGGGAGACCATAGGCGGAAGATCGTCTGCCACTTCTGGGTCCCAGATAGGCGGATCGCACTCTTTTCACTTGAATCCTGTACAATCCGCTTCCTAGAACGTATCACTGGTAGAATGGGCGGCCACGGTACGAGCAATTCTAATGACATCCTTGCTGCCGGTTCTTCTGGTGGCCGCCGATTTCACGGTTGGCTCGGCGACCGCGCTCAGCGGGCAGAAGGCCACTGGCTATATTGTCGTGTCGCCGGGAGTGGATGCCGCCGCGAGCATCCCTGTCATCGTGGTCAATGGCGCCAGACCAGGCCCCGTGCTCGCCCTCGTAGCCGGATCTCACGGCACCGAGTACGCGTCCATCCTTGCGCTGCAGAAACTGGCCCAGGCTGCCGATCCGGCGGAGCTTTCGGGAACACTGATCATCGTGCCGCTCATCAACGTGCCATCGTTTGCGCAAAAGGTTCCGCACTTGAATCCGGTGGATGGCAAGAACATGAACCGCTTCTATCCCGGCAGGCCGGACGGCACGCAGACTGAGCGCGTATCGTGGGCCATCGCCAAGCAGGTGGTGGAGAAATCCGATTACCTGATCGACCTGCATGGCGGCGATCTGGATGAGAACCTGCGGCGGTACTCCTACTGGGCCACCACCGGGAACGAAACTCAGGACGCGGCGTCGCGCGCCATGGTGTTGGCCTTCGGGCTCGACCACATCATCATGCAGGACTTCCGGACTCCAGTTACACCGGGCGGCGCCGTGACCATCACACGCTTCGCGGCCGGGCTCGGCAAACCTTGCGTCACAGCAGAAGCCGGCCATGCCGGCATCAGCGATGCGGACGATGTCAATTCATTGATTCAGGGCTGCTGGAATGTGGCACGGCACCTGAAGATGCTGTCCGGCCCGGTCTCCCCGGTCGAGCATCCGCTGTGGCTTTCGCGCGTTTCCATTGTGACCAGCGAACTGGATGGCGTCTTCTATCCGCTGGTAGGCCCGGAGGCGTACGTATCGCAGGACATGGAGATCGGCTACGTCACCGACTATTTCGGCAAGAAGGTGTGGGAAGCCACGTCTCCGATCGCAGGCGTCGTGCTTTACATCGGCGCGGTGCCCTCGCTGAAAAAGGGCGACACGATCGCGCATATCGGGGAAATTGGGAAATAAGCTCGCCCGGACCTCGCGCCGCGCGGCCGAGATCGTCAGCCGCATACGGCATCACGGAGCCGAACGGAAATCCCGCAAACTTCCGCGAATGCGCGGACAGGCTGCCGATTCGGGCGACTGAAACCAGTCTGCGCGCGCGCTCTGCGAGCGACGGTTCAGGAACATCCGGAGCGGCGGGTCCG
>PLZX01000187.1:0-17089 GCA_003152325.1 Bryobacterales bacterium
GCTCGTGGATTGGCCGTAGTCGGGCCGCAGGAGACGCTCGAAGCCCTGGCCAACGGACAGGTCGAAGAATTGCTCATCAGCGGCGCGCTCGAAGAGAGCCATCCCCACCCGGAGGAAGTGCAAGCTATTCTCGCGCCTGAGATCCCCGATTCAGAGGGCGGAACCAAAAGCGAAGAACCGCGGCAAGCGTCCCTTCCCGATCTCCTGGTGACCAAAGCCAAGCAAACCGGCGCAATCGTGACCTTTATTGAAGACCCGGCTTTGCTCGAATCGACCGGCGGTGTCGCCGCGTTCCTGCGATGGCGCGCGTGAATTGGCACTTGGAGTGCTCATCGGAAAGCATGTCCAAGATCACTGAAGCCAGCCGCGATCATATCGCCGATGAGAACTTCGCTTTCCCCAAGGAACGGAAAGAGCCCATCCATGACGCCGCTCACGTGCGCAACGCAATCTCCCGCTTCAAGCAAGTGCAAGGGGTGACCGACGCTGAACGCGACGCCGCCTGGAAACGCATCAAATCCGCTGCGAAGAAACACAACGTAGAGTTGAATGAGCAAGACTGGCGCGAGATCAGCCGGTAACGCCCGCTCACCCGTGCGCGGTCCGGATCATTGAGCGTCACTGTTTCAGCGGCCCAGTGTCCGCCGGCCGTAGGCGAGCAGACCGAAGCCGGCCGTGGCGAGCAGAAGCCAGGAAGCCGGTTCGGGCACACTAGCGTCAGAAGCGTAAGAGACGTTGTTAAGATTGAGGACACTATCGCCTGACGTGACCAGGACCCACGTGAAGGGACTGTCGGTAACCCCCACGAAGTCCGGCACGAGGTAACCCGAGTCGGTGCTGCTACCCTGAACGACGGTATCGCCGTTTGAAAGCGCAAAGGTCACGTCACTCCCGCCAAATGTGCCGTAATCGAAGGCGAAGCCCATCACGGCTTCGGGGAACGTAATCAGAATGTTCTCGATGCCGATACTCGCCGACTGGTCTGACAGGACGGCCGCGGAGCCACTAAAGAGCGGGCCGACATCGAAGAGGACTCCGTTCCCCAACGTGCTACTGGCCGAAAAAACCACGCCCGAGAACGTCACCGACGCATCACCCGTGCCATAGTTCACGAACCCTTCCGGGGACGGATCCGGGATAGTAACCGTGGTCACGCCCGATACGGCGCCGCTCCAAGCGCCGAAGTCGGCGTACGTTATCGCTCCTGCAAAAGCGGGTGCCGCTCCCAAGAGAAGCCCCATACAAAGACCTAAGTGAATGAATCGTGTGGTTCTCATCGTCGACCTCGCAAATACTCGATTTCCGCTAGTATTACACGCCCCCACCTATTTAGGTAGGTCCATGTCCGGATTTCGGTACTAGTACCGGCAAGCCGCTCACCCGCGCGCGGTCCGGATCATTGAACCGTCACTTCTTTCTTGGTTTCCAGCGTGCTGCTGAGCAACCGCAGCTTGATGGGAAGCCCTCCCGCCGACGATGCCACCTGCCGTGCGATCTTCTCAAAAGTGGCGACGTTCTCCGGCTGCTCCCAGAAGCCCTCCTTCACCACGAACCCAATCACCGTGCCGTCGCCCTTGGACAGCAGCACGCTGAAACCCGCGTCCCGGAAGAACCCGGCGGTCTGAAGCGCCTGGCCCAGCGCTTTAGCCTCTGCTTCGGTCGCCGAGCCCAAGTAATAGATCTCGTCCTTGGTTCCAATGATCGCTTTGCCTGCGGTTACTTCCTTTTTCACGTCGCGATTCGAGTTGATCAAGCGCACCTGGATAGGGAATCCGCCAGCTGAGGGAGCGATCTGCCGGCCGATTTCCTCAAAGTTCGCGACCGAGCTCGGATCGTTCCAGGTTCCCTCCTTGACCACGAACGAAACCACCGTGCCGCCCTTGCCTTTCGATAAGAAAACGCTGACGCCCCGGTCGCTCAGGAAGCCGATGGTCTTGAGCGCATCACCTAGCGTTTGGGCGTCTTGCTTGGTGGCCGAGCCGGAGTAGTAAACCTCATCCTTGCTTCCAATCTGTATCTTGGGGTTGAGGGCGGAATGGATAACCACGTACCCACCCACGATGATCGCCAGGAGGCCAAGCCCCAGGCCGGCAGCCACCCACTTCGAGCCCAGCTTCCCTCCCTCGCGGACGTGTTGCTCCACCGCCGTACCCTGCAGGCCTTTGGCGGCGGCCCTGGCTGCCAGAAACAACCCCACCGCAATGCCGGCCGATACGGCTTGCGGCAGCAGAGATCCGCCTAGGATCGCCAGAGCCGTCACCAGCAGTCCAATGGCGAGAGCCGCGGCCGCCTGGCTCCCCTTTCCCAACCGGCGGTAATTCACCGCCACCAAAATGCTCCCGGCAATTGGCGTGCCCAGGAACGTCGCCAGTCCCACCGAGTCGGCGTTGAACAGCGTATAGGCAGGAATCGGCGGAGGAAATGGGATTGGATCCGGGGTGCTCATCGCTGGATCTTTTCACAAACAGCCGAGTAAGTCAAAAGCTCGACAGCCCGTAAGGGCGAAAGAGGAACGTCTCCCCGCCCGCCTCGCCCCGCTACTTCTTCGCCGGCGTAATATCCGTCACCGGCAAATCCCAATGCCCCAGCAAAATCTCGAACCTTCGTTGCTCCTCGCGCTTGTAAGTCGCCTGATCCGGCCAGAGCTGCTGGATCAACCTCTCCTCATCCGGATTCGCGGTGGT
Source organism: Bryobacterales bacterium (assembly GCA_003152325.1). GTDB lineage: Bacteria > Acidobacteriota > Terriglobia > Bryobacterales > Bryobacteraceae > PALSA-129. The sequence continues at coordinate 2,685 of PLZX01000187.1, forward strand.
CGCCAGCCCCGAGTTCTTGAACCGGATCGTCACGCGAAAATCCCACCTTGCATCCTCGGTCATGTGGTTGCTGGGCTGCTCAATCTTCACCGAGATCATGCGCCCGCTCTCCACAATCTTCTGAAGCAACGGGTAGTGGTTCTTCAGGAAGAGTTGCAAGAATTCCTGCTGATGCCCCCATTGCACCTTGTAGTAATACTCCAGCGTATAGGGCTGGTCGGCGCCTCCCTGAGGCGGAGCCCCCTGGGCGAGCAGCGCCTGCGCAAACCCGCAAACCAACAGCGCGAATAGCACTTTTCTCATCGGTCCTCCAAGTCTAGAATGCCGTGGATTCCAGGTTATCTGAATGCGCTGCAAGGCGGGGGCTGGCACGGAAGCACGTGCCGCCGCAAAACCAGATCCCGCTCTGACCCCGACCTCCCGTCGCGTCATGATCCGAAATCCCCTTCCTTTAACACTCGCCTTCCCCCGCTTCTCGATTAAACTGGTTGAGGGGGATTCGCCATCGGTGGCTACCACTTCGCCAGTTACGCAATCCGCGTCCGCGGCAATCCATGAGGGCCTAGATTCCGAACAGCTCATCCGCGCGTTCCGCCTCATGTATACCTCCCGGCGCCTGGATGATCGCGAAGTCGCCCTCAAACGTCAGAGCCGCATCTTCTTTCAAATCAGCGGCGCGGGCCATGAGGCCGTGCAGGTCGCGGCCGGCTTCGCCCTCCGCCCAGGCCACGACGCTTTCTACCTTTATTATCGCGACCGCGCCCTCTGCCTCTCGCTCGGCGTCACCCCGCACGAAATGCTCCAGCAGGCCGTCGGCGCAGCCGATGACCCGGCCTCCGGCGGTCGCCAGATGCCCTCCCACTGGGGCAACCGCCAGCTCAACATTGTCAGCGTCTCTTCCCCCACCGGCACCCAGTACAATCAAGCCATCGGCTGGGCCGAAGCCTCCCGCTACGCCGGCCGCACCGGCGACGATATCACCGTCGTCACCTCCGGCGACGGCGCCACCAGCGAAGGGGAGTTCTGGGAATCTCTCAATATCGCCTGCCTCAAGCGCTTGCCCGTGCTCTACCTCATTGAGGACAATGGCTACGCTATCAGCGTCCCGGTGGAATGCCAGACCGCCGGCGGCAACATTTCCGCTCTCGTCTCCGGTTTTCCCGGCCTGCTCCGCCTGGAGGTGGATGGCACCGACTTTTTGGCTTCGTTCCGCATTCTCAAGCAGGCGGCCGCCTGGGTTCGCGAAGGCCATGGCCCGGCCCTTGTCCACGCCCACGTCACGCGCCCGTATTCGCACTCGCTCTCCGATGATGAGCGCCTCTACAAGCCCCCCGCCGAACGCCAGGCCGAGGCCGGGCGCGACCCCATCGTCCGCTTCCCGCAATTCCTGGTTGAGGAAGGCGTCCTCGATCGCCAGCGCCTGCAGCTCCTCACTCACGAAGTGGATGAAGAGGTCCACCATGCCACCCAGCAGGCGCTCCACGACCCGCCGCCGGCCGCCGATACCGCTCTGCGCCATCTCTATTCCGAAACCGTCGATCCCACGTCCGACGCCTTCGCCGCCGAGCCCCATTTCCGCGGCGCGCCCATGACCATGGTCGATCTCATCAACGCCGCCATGCGCGAGGAGATGCGCCGCAATCCCAACATTCTGGTCTTCGGGGAAGACATTGCCGATTGCTCGCGCGAGCAGTATCTCGCCGAGGTCAAAGGCAAAGGCGGCGTTTTCAAAGTTACCGGCGGGTTGCAGCGCGAGTTCGGTCGCGAGCGCGCCTTCAACAGCCCCATCGCCGAAGCCTCCATCGTCGGCCGCGCCATCGGCATGGCCACCAACGGCCTCAAGCCCATCGCCGAAATCCAGTTCTTCGATTACATTTGGCCCGCCATGATGCAGATCCGCGATGAGCTCGCGACCCTACGCTGGCGTTCTAACGGAAGCTTCTCCTGCCCGGCCGTCGTGCGCGTTCCCATCGGCGGCTATCTCAACGGCGGCGCCATTTATCACAGCCAGTGCGGCGAGTCCACTTTCACTCACATTCCCGGACTGCGGGTCGTCTTCCCGTCGAACGCGCTGGACGCCTGCGGGCTCCTGCGCACGGCGCTCCGCGCCGATGACCCGGTGCTCTTCCTGGAGCACAAGCGTCTCTACCGCGAGCCCTATAATCGCTCCCCGCATCCCGGCGAAGATTTCACCATCCCCTTCGGCCGCGCCAGAGTCGTCAAGCCCGGCCACAGCCTCACCGTCGTCACTTACGGTGCGCTCGTGCAAAAGGCGCTCCTCGCCGCCATGCAGGTGGAGAAGCGCATGGCCCACGCCAGCATCGAGATCCTCGACCTCCGCAGTCTGGCCCCCTACGATTGGGAAGCCATCCACGCTTCCGTCTCGAAGACCAACCGTGTCGTCGTCGCGCATGAAGACTGCGTCTCCTGGGGCTACGGCGCCGAGATCGCCGCGCGCATCGCCGACGAGTTGTTCGACCGCTTGGACGCTCCCGTCCGCCGCATCGGCGCGCTCGATACCTGGGTCGGCTATCATCCCCAACTGGAATCCGCCATCCTGCCGCAGACCGAAAATCTGGTCGCCGAAATGGAGCGCCTGCTCGTCTATTAAGCGCGTTCAAAACAGCCTGCTATACTAGTGATTTCAAGACCATCCCTTAAGGAGTTTCATGATTTCTGCAACACAATTGCGCCCTGGAATGATCATCAAGTTCAACAACGAACTGTACTCGGTCTTCTCCATGACGCATCGCACGCCAGGCAATTTGCGCGGCTTTGTACAAGCCCGCATGCGCAGCCTGAAATCCGGCACCATGACCGAGCACCGCTTCTCTTCCGAAGACAAAGTCGAAAAGGCGCAGTTGGAACAGCATGAAATGGAGTACCTGTACGACGATGGCGAGTACTACTATTTCATGAACACCGAGACTTTTGAGCAGATGCATCTGATGAAGGACCTGCTCGGCGATGCCGTGCATTACCTCATCCCGCAGCTCAAGTTACAGGTGGAGTTCTACGAAGGCAAGCCGCTCGGTGTGGAACTGCCCGCGACGGTCATTCTGCTGGTGGTCGAAACCGAGCCCGGCCTGAAGGGCGCCACGGTATCGAACGTGACCAAGCCGGCCAAGACCGAAACCGGTCTGGTTGTCCAGGTGCCGGCGTTCATCACCGAAGGCGAGAAGATCAAGGTCAACACCGCCGAAGGCACTTACCAGGAACGCGCGTAGCCAGCCAGCACGCGGGCCAGATCGTCCTGTTCTTCCTTGAGCACTGTCCGCAGGTCCAGCAGCACTCGACCGCCTTCGATGCGCGCCACCACCGCCGGCGTCGCCGCGCGCAACTGCCGCTCGGCCTCGACCGCATCGGAGCACTGAATCGCGATCAGCCAGGTTGGAATCGATTGCTCCGGTGTCGCGCCGCCTCCGATCACGGAGCTTCCTTTCACCACCTCCGCCCGCAGTCCCGGCACGCGTTCCACCAGCGCTTCCGCGCGCGCCCGCACCGCCGCCGCACTTTGCCGGATCATGGTCAGCGCCGGCACTTCGTCCCACCGCTCCAGCACCAGGCTGCGCAGCGTGTTCTCGAGCGCCTGGCAGATCAACTTATCCAGCCGCAGCGCGCGGAACAGCGGGTTGCGCCTCAGCCGCGTCACGATCTCGCTCCTGCCCGCCAGGATCCCCGCCTGTGGCCCGCCCAGCAACTTATCACCGCTGAACGAAACTAAGTCCGCGCCGGCTTTCAGGCTGTCCGAAACCAACGGTTCGTCCACGCCGAACGCCCGCAAATCCACCACGCAGCCGCTGCCCAGGTCCTCGTACACAGGAATGCCGCGCTCGCGCCCCAACGCCGTCAGCGCCCGCAACTCCACCCGCGCCGTGAATCCCGACATGGAGAAATTGCTCGGATGCACGCGCAGCAGCAACCGCGTCTTCTCGCCGATGGCATCCCGATAGTCGTCGATGTGCGTCCGGTTCGTGGTGCCGACTTCGCACAGCGTCGCGCCGGAGCGCGCCATGATTTCGGGGATGCGGAACCCGTCGCCGATCTCGATCAGCTCGCCGCGCGACACCACCACTTCGCCCCCCGCCGCCAGTTCGTTCAGCGCCAGAAACATCGCCGCCGCATTGTTGTTCACAGCGATCGCCGGGGCATCCAGCAGCCGTTCCAGCAGCAGGCTCGTGTGGGTATCGCGCTTGCCGCGCCGTCCGGCCGCCAGATCGTATTCCAGGTTCGAGTAGCCGCCGGCCGCCGTCATCGCGCCCAGCGGTGCGCGTCCCAGGTTGGTGTGCAGCACCACGCCGGTGGCATTGATCACGCGCCGCAACGAGGGCCGCTCGATGTTGGCGAGAGCCTCTTCCACGCGCGTCTCCGCCGCGGCTCCGCCCGAGTGACCCGCCAGGATCGCCGCGCGCATCTCTTCCAGCGCGCGCCGGATTTCAGCCACCAGCAGCGTGTGCGGATACCGCCGCAGGGCAGGGGAGAGCCGTTCCAGGACTTCATTCACCCCCGGCAGTTCGCGCAGGTTTTCGCTTTCGATCACGAATTCGATAGTACGCGCTTGTGCTGAGGGGGTGCAAGCGGTCAGAGCGTCCGTCGACGCCTCGCCACAAGAAATGCAAGCAAACCAAGACCCGCCGGCAACAGAGTCGCGGGCTCTGGCACCGTGGCCTCGCCGAATGTGAAGTTGTCGGCGAAAACCGAGCTTCCATTCACCGCCGGAGCCCTTGCCCCAAACACCGCGTGGTCGATGTTCGCTGCGCTGAGGGACAGCGTCTCCATGCCTGTGAAGTCCGCGGAGATCAGTAGAGAAGTAAACCCGAGCGAAACATTCGCGGCATCAAATACTTCCAGGAACAGGGTATCGGAATCCCATTCGCATCGACGACCTTCGACGGCGTTACGTTTTCCGCTTCAGGCGGTGGGGGTTCCATCTTCACCACCCCATCGCCGAATGGCACACTAAATGAGCAATATTCGATCAGTCCGGTTCCGAGCAGGAGCAGAGAGCCGGGCTCCGGGATCAAAAAGCAAATGGAATCGTTTTATCTTCAGCTTGGGGGCCTCCGTATTTGTTGGAAGTATAGACTCATGGCCTTGGATTTAGAGTAGATTTTTCGCGGCGAATCACAGGAACTGTACTGGTACTTGAGACAAACTGGATCGGTCCGGTTCTCCTCAGGACGCACCGGAGCCTTACGGTCCTCAACGTATGCGTTGAAGGGTGGTATACTCGTTGTTGACTTGGCCGTGTTTTCCATGGGCCAGCGGCTCAAATCCCTGGTCTCCGCGGTTAAGCTGTTGATTCGTCGGGGCGTGGCTCAGCCTGGCTAGAGCGCCTGGTTCGGGACCAGGAGGTCGGTGGTTCGAATCCACTCGCCCCGACCAATTCCTCAATCACTTACAAGTGATTCTCCCGTAAGAATATATAAGTGTGAAAGCCCGGAGAAAGCCGCTATCCAGCCTTGCCCTCGCCGATGATCCCTCGCTTGTGTTGTTCGTTACAATGGATCGGCAGTCCAGCGCCAGAACGAGGAGTCGCAAATTGCGAATATCCAAGCGATTCGGCCTTAACCGCACCCAGGCGGAACTCGACTTCGTGGACATCAACACCGACAGGGACACGCCTCTCTTTCTTGATCCTCATTTCCTTGGCCAACGGACCGATCCATGGTCCATTTCGGCCTCCCACACGATCCGCAGCTTCTTCACATTCTTCCTTGGTTTGCTAAACCAAGGGGCCGAAGACGAGGCTCGCGATCTCTTTGGGCACGTTCATGAGCCGAACGAGACCTGCCTGGGCATGTCGAGACGTCGCCCGGAAGGTAACGGCATCGGTGATGAGGATGCGCGCCGCATTTTCGAGAGTCTTGCCAAAAGTGCCGCTGCAAAAACGGGAGTGCTGGAGGACCTTGAGGATTGCCGTGTCTTTGTACGTGGACAAGGATAAGACGTCCGACATGTCAGTGCAAGCTTTGGGAAATTCCTTTGACTTCGAATTCCCCAAGTGGTTTCTGGTGGGACCCTGCCTCTCGAAGTTGGCAGAACGACTACACAGAAAACCTCTACGTCGGCAATCGTAGAATATTGCTGGTTCCGAAGGCGATTGTCTCCTACTCGAAAGCTTACACGCCCCAACGCTACCACCAGCATTTTGTTCTCAACTTCCTCCAGAACGATCATCTTCGCCTTCGTACTGCCCTCGTACGTACAAGGCATCGCAAGGACGGTTCGAGCTACGACTTTGTCACGAAGAAAGACCTCAAGGCAAAGGGCGGCGCTGCATTCGATAAGGACTTTCTGGCCTCATTCACCAAAGCGCATCCGCAGGTGTTCTCGGCCTTCAAGCAGGCTCGGAATGGCGGAGGACAGTCCATACCTATTGAGGACTTTGACGGCATCGACGTGGCTGTCATTTCGGAATACCTAGAGAATCGGCTCAAAGCAACACCATACGGCCGCGACACCGCGACTGACTATCACCGAACCGCCGTCGGCATATTGGACTTTCTTTTTTACCCCGAACTGATAAACCCGCTGGTAGAACGGGAGATTCACGAAGGGCGGAAACGCATCGACATTACCTTCGATAACGCAGCCACTCAGGGCTTCTTCTTGAGACTTTCTGAAATCGCCAAAATAACCTGCCCCTTCATCGTGTGTGAATGTAAGAATTATTCGCGCGATCTCGCCAATCCCGAGCTTGATCAGATTGCTGGACGATTCGGGCCAAATCGCGGCCAATTCGGGCTCGTGGTCTGTCGGAATATTGACGACCATGAACAATTCCTAGCGCGGTGCCGAGACACGTTCACCGATGCGAGGGGCCTCATCCTGCCGCTTACCGACAGCGATTTGATCGAGGGCCTCCGTAAGCGGGCTGCTGGCGAGCCCAGTCCGTTCGATAGCCGTCTCTCTGATCTCTACCGTGCAGTTGCCCTTGCGTAATATGGTACTCTTCCCTCACCCGCCTCGTTTGGTGGCGAGCGATTGAGGCATGTCGGAGCTCGGGGAGATCGAAATTGGGATGTCCAGAAATCCAAGACTGGACACCCCAAACGGACGGCTGGCTTCAGTTGACCGCCCGCAACCGCGCAATACGTAGCGTCCGGAGGAAGGCCCGGCGCTCCGCTGCTGCATCCCATTCCCACAAAACCCGTGACAGGCGTGTTTCCGATTTTTCTCGAGACGGGACGGCTCGGCGGGCCACTATATTGGCATGCCCAGACTCGCCCGGGTGGTGGCTACCGGACTCCCTCACCAGGAGTTTTGGGGACATGACACTCAACCTCATGGCTTCGCTGAAGCCCGAAAGATGTAATGGAGGTTATGTGTCATGTCCCCGAAACTCTCCCCAAGCACGATCTGTCATCCGGCAACTTCCCAGCGGGCACCTCGTCCCCGACCGGAAAGTCTGACTTGGCCCGCGTTCTTCAGTTCCGCCAATACCTTCTTGATAAGTTGGCGACTGGCCGATGGCAGTTGCACAGCCATGTCGGCCAACGTGAAGGGTTCCACTTGACCGAGCACAGTCCTCCGAACAAGATCGCTCTTAGCGGGTCGCGCCTCGACCGATTCGACTTGGTTCTCGAATTCCTTGTAGGCACGACGCAGCGTGCTGAGGAAATAATTCCACCACGGGATGATCTCGTTCTTGCCTTGGTGCCAACCTTGTGAGCACAGGTTGAGAATGCGGTAGTACTCTTCCTTGCTTTCTTCGACTAGCCGTTCCAGGCTGATATACCGGATTACCTGAAAGCCCTGCGCCTGCAGCAGCAAAGAAGTCGCAAGCCTGGAGGCGCGGCCGTTGCCATCGCGGAAGGGGTGAATACAGAGCAGGTCGAGGATGAAGGTCGCCACGATCAAGAGGGGAGGAATGCGCTCCTCGTCGGTGGCGGCGCGATACCGGTGGCACAGCATTTCTACCAATGCTGGCGTTTCTTTAGCGGAGGCGGGAACGAACCGGACGCTGCGCTCGCCGTCCGGTAGGATTTCGATGACCTCGTTGTCGCGTTTCTTCCACTCTCCGGCGTCTCCCGTGGATCCCCCCTGGGCAAGAGCATGCAAGCGACGAATCACCGCGGGAGTGACTGAGACAGGGTTCCTTCGCGAGAAGACCCAATCCAGCGCCGCTCGATATCCGGCGAGTTCCTCCTCCGAGCGGTCACGCGGCTTGGCCCGTCCAATCACCAGGGGGCGCAACCGATTCGCCTCGACCGTGACGCCTTCGATTCGATTCGACGATTCGGCACTCTGGATGATCGCCTGTTCTCGCAATACTGCGAGGACTTCAGGTTTCTGTCTGATCCAAAGGTCCTGCTTCCCGCGTGCCTCCATGCACGCGCCGAGAAGCCAACCGGTTCCGATTGGGATCGGGAGGTCGGCCAATCTGCTGGAGTCAAGTGTCAACATGTCAAAACAACGCGGTAGCCTAATAATAGCCGATTACGTAAAAGGTAGCCAATAGCGACTTTGCCCTTTTCTTGCCCTTTCCAAGACCGAGAACCTCCAAGTCGCTGCAAGCCGGTGCAAAGCGAAAGCGGCCGAAGCTCGCCCCGACCACTTCAAGCAATCACTCAAGATAGTGCCGCTGGGATACCCATGCGATAGGACGGGTACGTCAGAGTGATCCCGAGCGCGCGCCGCACGGCGGAACCATCCACGCGACGGTTGTTGGCGAATCGCGGCGCACCGGCGGCTTTCCCATGGCCCGCGCCGGTCAGGGGCAGGTTGAGCAACCGCGCGCAGAATTCCGCAATTTCCAGAGACGTGCAAGGCTCTTCATCGGCGACAGGGTAAGCTCCGCTCACTGGGGAAAGCAGCGCTGCCTCCACATGCGCCGCCAGATCGTCCACATGAATCCGGCTCACGAACCTCTCACTGAGGCTGTGCGTGCCGCGCTTGATGGATTCCTGTACGCCGCGTCCCGGTCCATAGATCGCCGCCGGGCGCAGAATCAGCGAGGACCAAGGCCCCGCGGCGATGGCCCGCTCGACTTCCAAACGCGCTCTCGCCCGTTCCGTGCCAGCGTCTACCAGCGTGTTTTCATCCACCAGGTGCGCGCGTCCATAGACCGAAGTGGAGGACAGGTAGACCACGCGCGCGGCTCGATCCTGTAAGGGACCCAGTAACCCCGCTGGGCCGTCCGGTGGGATGGAGTGCAGCACGAGCATTCCCGTACGGACGTGGGCCGCGAAATCGTTCGTATGGATGACTTCGGCTCCGAGATCGCCGAGCCGCTGAGGGTCGCGGGTGGTGGCAGTCACGCGAGCGCCGCGGGCGAGGAAGCGCTCCGCGACACGCCGGCCGGTGTATCCGCAACCGAGGATCAGGATCTCCAATGGCCATGTTATCTCAGGTCACTCGTGACGTAGAGCAACCACTGGGTCCAGCACGGCCGCCCGGCGCGCGGGCAGGAAACTCGCAGCGGATGCGGCAAGTGCCAGCCCGGTGACCACGGCAGCGTATGTGAAGGGATCGGTCGGCGTGACGCCATAAAGCAGCGTGGCGAGGTAGCGGGTCAGGAATAATGTGCCGGCTACACCCGCGAGCGCACCCGCGCCGACCAGCACCGCACCTTCTTTCATCACCAGTGCGAACACGGCTCGCGGTGATGCCCCCAAAGCCATCCGGATGCCGATCTCCGAGCTGCGCTCGGTCACCGAAAAAGCCAGCACGCCATATACGCCGACGATGGCCATCAGGAATGCGACCGCGGCGAAGGTGGAGAGCAGAATGGTGTTGAGGCGCGGGCTCGCAGTCATCTCGCCAATGGCGTCGTCCAGGGTCTGAACCTTGGTGAAGAGGCCGGCATGATCGGCGCGCAATTCCTCGCGAAGGGCGCGCGCCACGGCGGCTTCGTTGGACAGGGTGCGCACCAGAAAGAGAAGGGCGGCAGAGCCCGCCGGGCTGGTATCGTTGACGATAGCCTCGGGCATTGCCGGCTGATTCAGTCCCTGATTCTTCGCGTCGGCAATCACGCCGACCACGGTCTTCCAATCGCGCGCGCGCGGATCCCAACCGGGTCCTACGCGGCCTCCCAGAATCTGCTTGCCAATGGCGCTCTCACCAGCGAAGTAGGCGCGGGCGGCGGCCTCGTTGATGACCCCAACCGTACCGGGATGGCGCATATCGTCGTCAGTGAAAAAGCGGCCTGCCACCAACCGGCCGCCGGCGGCCGCAAGGTAGTCCGCATCGGCGCCGCACACACCGATAGTGTCGCCACGGTGAAACGGTTCCGGCAGAGGACGGTCGGAACGCCAGAACGTAGAGGATGTGATGCCGGCGACGAGTGGCGTGCACTGAGTAAGCGAGGCTACTTCGGTGCCGGGAAGGCGGCGGAGCCAGGTGAGGACATCCGAGGCCAGCACGGCTCGCGCGGGGTTCTGGGCACTGGCGCCGCGCAGCGGAATGGAAACGGTGAGAACGTGCTCCGGTTGGAAACCGAGATGGTCGTTCTGCATGTGCCAGAGGGTTTCGAAGAGCAGCGCCGCGCCGCAGAGCAGGACGACGGAGAGAGCTACTTCCACCGCGACCAGAGCGCGCCGCATGAACCGGTGGCTGCCCGCGGCGCCGCCGCGGCCGGCCTGCTGCAAGACGGACTGAAGATCGACGCGGCTGGCGCGCAGGGCGGGCAGGCCGCCGAAGATCAATGCCGTCGCCAGTGAAATGAGCAGGGCGATGCCGAAGACCCGGAAATCGGTGGTGACTTCGCTCAACCGGGGCAGCTGGCCGGCGGCAAAGTGGACGAAGGCGCGCAGGGTGGCGGCCACGAAGACGATGGCAACCAGCGTGCCGGCGGCGATCAGGAGCGCGATTTCGGTGAACAACTGGCGAGCCAGGCGTCCGCGTCCGGCGCCGATCGCGGCCCTCACCGCCAGCTCGCGGGCGCGCGCCGACCACCGGGCCAGCAGCAGGTTGGCGACGTTAGCGCAGGCGATAGCAAGCAGGCAGGCCGCCGCACCCATCAGAATAAACAAGAGTGTATGGACGTTGCCCGCGCGGTGCTCGCGCAGCGACTGAAGGAGAAGGCGATTGTCGCGAAACAACTGCGGAAAATCGGCCTTGCTGGCGGCGTAGAGCTTGTCGAGATCGGCGCGCGCCTGCGCCATCGTTACGCCAGGCTTGAGACGTCCGAAGACCGCCCAGGTGGACATGCTCCGATCGCGATGGCTTGCGGTGGGAGAAACCGGCAGGGTGGTGAGGAGGTCTATCTTTATATCGACGGGATAGACGAACGATTGCGGGAGGATGCCGGCGACGGTGTATAACTGCCCATCGAGCGAGATGGCAGAGCCGAGGACGTCGCGGCGTGCGTGGAAATGATCGCGCCAGAATTGGTGCATGAGCAAGACTGCTTTGGGGCCGTTGGGGAGTTCTTCCTGCGTGGTGAATGCGCGGCCGAACGCAGGCGAGACTGCGAACGTATCGAGGAAGTTAGCCGAAACGCGGCCGGCATGCACCTCGGTGGGGTCGGATGCGCCCAGCAGCATGGTGGTGCTGAAGCTGGCCTGTGTGGCGGCGAGCTGTTGGAATACCTGGTTGTCGCGGCGCCAGGCCACGTAATCCGGCGAAGGAAGGAACTCGGCGCCCATGCCGGGGAAACGGATCCCCAACCAAACCAGTTGGCCGGCATCGGCATATGGCAGCGGCCGTAAGAAGATGGTATCGGCGATGCTGAAAACGGCGGTGGTGGCGCCAATACCGAGGGCCAGCGAGAGCACTGCAGCGACCGTGAACGCGGGCGCGCGGCGCAGAATACGAGCGGCGTAACGAATGTCCTGCCAGAAGCGGGCGATGCCGGCGTGGCCGCGCACTTCGCGCGTGGCCTCCATCACCAGCGCCTGGTTGCCGAACAGGCGGCGGGCCTCTTTTTCGGCTTGTTCGCGCGCCAGGCCGCGTTCCATCAACTGCCTGGTTTCGATCGCGAGGTGAGCTTGCAGTTCCTCTTCGAGATCGGTTTCGGGTGCTGGTTTGCGAAATAGGCGCCGCCACATGAGTTTACTCCTTGACGGGTTTNNCCCTTCGGCGTGAGCTTGTAATAGCGGGCGCGGCGGTTGGCCTCCGACATCTTCCATTCGGACGCGAGCCAGCCTTGCTGTTCCAGCCGGTGCATCGCGGGATAGAGGGAGCCATGCTCGATCTGCAACACCTCCTGCGACCGGATGCGGATGGCCTGTCCGATGCCGTGTCCGTGCTGCGGGCCCCACTGGAGCAGCTGGAGGATGAGCAGGTCGAGTGTGCCTTGCAGAAGTTCGATGCGGTCGGGCATATTGATTGTGTTCTACTATAGCAGACTGTCTACCAAAGTCAATCTGCCAGAGTCGCGGCCTACGGCAGGCCGGGACGGCGATCGCGGCACATCACAGGCTAGGTTTCGGCATACAATACAGAGCGAAGAACTAAGACGCATTGTGGAGAGAACCAGGTGAATCCTCAGCCGATGTTGCCGACGCGCCGCGACGCGATTACCGGTGCGCTAGGCGCCGCGGGCCTGCTGTTGGCGGGTTGCCGCACGACTCAACAAGCCCCGCCGCCAGTGGAAACGGCCAGCGCGGATGTGACCTTGCGGATTGGCACGGTGCTGGTGGAGATCGCCAAGGATCATACCATCAGCACCATTGGATACAACGGCGGCGTGCCCGGCCCACTCATTCGGCTGAAGGAAGGCGTGCCTGTCACGGTGGACTTGTTCAACCAGACGGATGCCCCTGAATTTGTGCATTGGCACGGCCAGATCATTCCCGCGGATGTGGATGGCGCTTTGGAGGAAAAGAGTCTGGAGTTGCCGGCGCTCGGGCATCTGCGGTACCAGCTCACCCCTCAGCCGGCCGGAGCTCGCTTCGTCCATACGCACGCCATGCCCATGTCCGATCTGAGCCGCGGAACTTACACGGGCCAGTTCGGCTTCGTCTATATCGAGCCGAAGAGCGATCCGGGCCGATTCGACCAGGAAGTTTTCCTGGCCACGCACGAATGGGAACCGTTCTACACTACCGCGGAAATGGAAGAAGAAATGACTCCCGAGGACCGGGCGAGGCAGGCGGCACAGAAGAGGAACGAAATACCAAACGGTTGGGAAATTGGATACCAGCGCTTCACCATCAATGGCAAGTGCCTGGGTTATGGCGAGCCGGTTCGGGTAAAAGAGGGACAACGCGTTCTTTTCCACTTCCTGAACGCCAGTGCAACGGAGAATATCCAATTGACGCTATCGGGCCATCAGTTCCAGGTTGTGGCCCTCGACGGGAATCCAGTGCCGCGCCCGCAGATGGTGGAGGTCCTCGAACTGGGCACGGCGGAGCGCATCGACGCGGTTGTGGAAATGAAGAACCCGGGAGTCTGGGTTTTGGGCACTCCGAAAGACGATGACCGCAAGAACGGGATGGGGATTGTGGTGGAGTATGCGAACAAGGCCGGAGCGCCGAAATGGGTGCGGCCTCCCAAGAGGCCGTGGGACTATACGAGTTTCGGCGAGGAGCGGCAGGTTCCCAAACCAGATGAAGTGATCCCGCTGGTCATCGGCAAGATCAACGGCGGCACAGGCGGATTCAACCGTTGGACCATTAATGGAAAGAGCTTTGAAGACCATGAGCAGCCGCGACAGTTGAGTAAGGGCAAGCGCTACCGGCTGGTATTCGACAATCAGACCGACGACGCCCACCCCATTCACCTTCATCGCAACAGCTTTGAGCTCACCAACGTCCACGGGAAGCCGACGGCAGGCGTTCTGAAGGACGTGGTGCTGGTGAAGGGCTTTCGGAAGATTGAAGTGGACGTGGTTCCAGCCATGAGCGGCCTGACCCTGTTCCATTGCCACCAACAACTCCACATGGATTACGGCTTCAAACTCCTCTTCAACGTTGTGTAGTCTCAGAAGGAGCATCCGCCGGGATGCAACTCGCGCGGACCGCTATCCCTCGCCTCACGATCCGATCTCGAAGCGGAAGCTCCAGAAGACTCCCACCCCGCGGGCGCTGCGATATCGGGCGACTCCTATCTCCGGACCGCGTTGATAGACGTACTCAGCCAGGCCGGTATAGCCAGAATACAGTTTCACCCCATCCACCCAAAGCTCTGCTGCTTTGGATCCGGCCGCAAGCGCGAGCACGTAACGGTGACGCGCGCCAGGCGGTCCGGGCGATGGCATCTCGACGCCGTGGATGGCAGGCGTGAAGCCGGTGACCGGGCGAAGCAGGTCCGGGTCGCCCGGCATGGCGAGCACATTCAGGGCATATCTGACGGGAGCTTAGATCGACCGAGACGCCTGTAACTCCCTCTTCAGCGGCGGCCTCGAACGAAACCTTCCACCCATGCTGATGCGCGGCCGCTGCTTGTGCAGCGCTCAAAGGGTGATAGTAACCGCCCTGCGCGCTTCCCACCATGACCAGCCCTCCGCCGGATTCTGC
>PLZX01000187.1:17104-24474 GCA_003152325.1 Bryobacterales bacterium
CTTCCAGCCGGCAACTTCGGAGGGCTGAACTTCGACCCGCAGGTCATGCCCGTGAGCATTCCGGGCACGGGTCTGACTGTCACGCAAATTACCTTTAAGTACGATTACTTCACGCCGCTGTCGTTCAAGTAGGACCGCGGCCTGCATCGCAGCCGCCGCGTCATCGGCCTTCATGCTGGTGTGCATCTGGAGTCAATCTACCGGAGGACACCAGCTTGACAAGGGGGGCTGGATCTTTCTATGCTGTATTTCGTTATCGAATGAAGAGAACGAAGTCAGACTCCGAAGAGGCCGCCCAGGACCGGGACCTGTACTCCGGCTTGATGCGCCTGCACATCCTGCACCACGCGGTGGAAGGCCCCGTGTTCGGACTCGGCATGGCCGAGGAATTGGCCCGCCACGGCTACAGAATCAGCCCCGGGACGCTCTATCCGCTGCTGCACGGGTTGACCAAGAAAGGCTATCTGCGCTCGACCGAGCGCCGCAACGGCAAGTCCCTGCGCAAGGTCTACCGCGCCACTCCCCTCGGACGAAAAGCCTTGCTGGCGGCCAAGGTCAAAGTGCGCGAATTGATCGGCGAACTGATGGAGGGAGAATAGCCGCCATGGCAACCAGAGCCGGGGCAATGATGCTGGCTGCGGGCGTTGCTCTGCTGGCGCAGCAGGTGACTCCGCCGGGCGGCTTGACGCTGGCCCAGGCAGTCGAGGCGGCGCTCGATCATTATCCTTCCGTTCGAATTTCACAGGAGCAGATCAACGCGGCATCCGCCGGCATCGAACTGGCGCGGACAGCTTATCTTCCGCGCATCGACCTGCTGGCACAGGCCAATCGCGCCACCCGGAACAATGTGTTCGGGCTGCTCCTGCCCCAGAGCACCATCCCTTCCATGTCGGGGCCGGTCCTGGGAACCAACAACCTGGGAACCGCGTGGGGCAGCGCGGTGGGCACGCTGGTGACGTGGGAGCCCTTCGATTTCGGCCTGCGGCGCGCCAGCACGGAGGCGGCGACGGCGGTGCGAACGCAGTCCGCGGCGGCCCTGCAACGGACCGAATTCGAAGTCGGCGTGGCCACCGCCGATGCCTTCGTCACGTTGATCGCCGCGCAGGAGTTGGTTCGCGCGGCCCAGGCAGGCGTCGACCGCGCGGCGGTATTGCTGCGGACTACGGGCGCATTGGTGAAGGCCGAAATGCGGCCGGGCGCGGACCAATCGCGGGCCGAAGCGGAGTTGGCGGCGGCGCGGACGCAGGTAATCGAAGCGCAGCAGGCGGTGGAGATTGCGCGGGCCAACCTTTCGCGATTCGTGGGAGTTGAGCCGGGGCAGATTTCAGTGTCTGCCGGCAAGTTACTCGAGTTACCGGCCGAACAGGCGGCGCCGGCGCTCAATACGGCGGCGAATCCCGCCTCGGTGGAGCAGAACGCCGTGGTGGAGCAGTTACGGGCGCAACTCAGGATTTTGGAACGATCCTATTTTCCGCGCTTCTATCTGCAAGGCTCGGCCTACGCGCGCGGCACCGGGGCCGAAGTCAACGGAACGAACCTGGGCGGGCTGAATGGTCTCGCCCCAAGTACTCAGGATTACGCTTTGGGTTTTACCGTGACCTTTCCGGCGGCAGACCGGCCGGCGATTCGCGCCAGGGAGGCGGGACAAGCTGCGACGATCCGCGCGGAGGAGGCGCGGTATCAGCAGATCGCGACCGATCTGAAGGCGCGGTGGAATGTGGCGGTCGCGACTTTGGGAGGCGCCCGGAATGTGGCCGCCAACGTGCCGGTGCAGGTCAGCGCGGCGCGCGCGGCTACCGATCAGGCGACGGCCCGCTATCGGGCCGGATTGGGCATTATCGATGAGGTGGCGGAGGCTCAGCGGCTCCTCACCCAGGCCGAGATAGACGACGCGTTGGCGCGGCTGGGAATCTGGCGGGGATTGCTGGGAGTGGCCGCGGCGGCCGGCGACATCCGGCCCTTCGTCGCCGAGGCAAGCCAATGAGTGCCGGGAAGGGACAGGGTAAATGCGCCTGGTTCTAGCCGCTCTGAGCAGACCGGTCACGGTGGTAGTGGCCTTGATCGCGATCGCCCTCTGCGCAATGCTGGCCGTCGAGCGAATGCCCATCGATATCTTTCCGCAAGTAGGGGATCCGGCGATCTACGTGGCCCAGCCCTATGGCGGCATGGACCCGGCCCAAATGGAAGGATACCTGACTTACTACTACGAATATCACTTCCTGTACATCACGGGCATCGATCGCGTGGAGAGTAAGAGTATCCAGGGCGCGGCGCTCATGAAGCTGGTGTTTCATGAGGGCACTAACATGAGTCAGGCGATGTCGGAAACCGTGGGCTATGTGAACCGTGCCCGCGCGTTCATGCCGCCGGGCACGGTTCCACCGTTTATCACGCGCTTTGATGCGGGCAGTGTAGCAGTGGGGCAACTGGTTTTCAGCAGCGCCACACGGTCCCAAGGCGAGTTGCAGGATTTCGCGCTGAACCGCGTCCGGCCGCTGTTCGCGACACTCTCGGGGGTTTCTGCCCCGCCGCCGTTCGGGGGAAATCAAAGGGCCATCGTGATCACTCTGGACCCGGACAAACTGCTGCGGTATCGCGTATCCCCGGATGAAGCGATTGCCGCCGTGAGTAAATCGAGCTTAGTGATGCCCTCCGGGAATATGTTTACGGATACCATCAATCGCATCGCTCGGACTAACTCGGCTCTCGGTGGAAACCTGGCGGACCTTTTGAGCACGCCGATCCGGCCGGGATCCGGCACCGCTGTTTACCTGCGAGACATCGGAACCATCGAAAACGGCACGGACCTGATCACGGCTTATGCGCATGTTAACGGCAAGCGCACGGTGTACATTCCAGTTACGAAGCGCGCGGATGCATCTACGCTGGCGGTGATCGAGGCGGTCAAGGCGGCCATACCCGACTTCAAGAAGGCGGTGCCTGAGGATGTGGATGTGCGGCTGGAATTCGACCAGTCTCCCTATGTCACCAACTCCATCCGGGGCCTGGTGATTGAAGGTTTGCTCGGCGCGGTGCTGACGGGCTTGATGGTGCTGATCTTTCTGCGGGATTGGCGCAGCGCGCTGATTGTGGTTATCAACATCCCGTTCGCTTTGCTCAGCGCCGTGATTCTGCTATGGGGCACGGGCCAAACCATCAACATCATGACGCTCGGCGGCCTGGCGCTGGCGGTGGGCGTGCTGGTGGATGAGGCGACCGTCGAGATCGAGAACATTCACACCCAGATGCTCCCGGGTGTGTCGCGGGCTCGCGCGGTAGTGGAGGCGTGCAGCCGAACGGCCATGGCGCGGCTGCTCTCGATGGCTTGCATTCTGGCGGTGTTCGTTCCGTCCTTCTTTATGGCGGGTGTGAGCCGGCAACTATTTGTCCCGCTGTCGCTGGCCGTGGGATTCGCGATGATTGCCTCGTACCTGCTCTCCAGCAGCCTGGTGCCGGTCTTCGCGACGTGGCTCATGCGGACCGCGCATCGCGGCGAAGAGAACGAGGGGCTCTTTGGGCGGCTGCGTGCCTTCTATTCGGGATACCTGCGTGTGGTGCTCCGGTTCCGCTGGCCGGTGGCGCTGATCTATCTGGCCTGCTCGGTTGCGGTCGTGTACGTCCTGCTGCCGCACATGGGGACGGAGATCTTTCCGGATGCCGATGCACCGCTCTTGCGCCTGCGGCTTCGGGCGCCGGCGGGAACCCGCGTGGAGGAGACGGAGCGCATCGTGCTTCGCGCGCTGGATGTGATTGGACGCGTAGTTGGACCGGAGAACCTCCTCATCACCAGCGATTTTGTGGGCGTGGTGCCCTCCAGCTATCCGGTGGACCTGATCCACCTGTTCACCAGCGGGCCGCAGGAGGCGGTAATCCAACTGGCGGTGAAACCCGGCACGCGAAGAGGCGAAGCCCTGCGGGAGAGGTTGCGCGCCGCCCTGCACGGCGAATTGCCAACGTGCCAGATCTCTTTCGAGGCGGGCGACATCGTCAGCCAGGTGATGGGCTTCGGTTCTCCAACGCCCATCGAAGTGGCGGTGCAAGGGACGAACCTGCAAGACGATTACGCGTATGCGCAGAAAGTCCGGACGGAAACCGCCAAACTGCCGTTTTTGCGCGATCTGCAATTTGCCCAGGAAGTGAATTACCCGACGCTCGATATCACGGTCAANNGCGCGGTCGATCGTGCCGGCTACCTCGTCCTCCCGGTTCACCCAGCCGAATTACTGGCGCGACCCAGTTTCCGGCAATGCTTTTCAGATTCAGGTGGAACTGCCGCAGAATCGTCTGCAAAGTGTGAAGGGCGTGGGTGAGCTTCCGGTTATGCAGAACGACCACATGGATACCCAACTGAGTAACATTGCGGAACTGAAACTGGGGACCATGCCTGGACTGATCGAGCGTAACAATGGCCAGCGCGTAGTCAGTCTTACTGCCAATCTTAGCGGTATTACTCTGGGCGAAGCGGCGCCCCGGTTGAGGGCTGCGGTGGCGCGGGTCGGCACGCCGCCGAGAGGCATCAGCGTGAAATACCGCGGGCAGATTCCGCCGCTCGAACAGACCATTTCCGGGCTGCGAATTGGCTTGCTGCTGGCGATTGCGGTGATCTTCCTGCTGCTGGCCGCGAATTTCCAATCCATGCGGCTGGCGCTCGCCATCGTGCTGACCGTGCCAGCGGTGCTTTGCGGTGTTCTGCTGATCTTGAGGGTGACGGGAACAACCTTGAATATTCAATCTTTCATGGGGGCGATCATGGCGGTCGGCATCTCGGTGGCAAACTCGATTCTGCTGGTGACCTTTGCGGAGCGATTCCGGCATGAGGGAAGGGAACTGCTGGAAGCTGCGCGGGAAGGCGCCAGCAGCCGGCTGCGCGCCATTCTCATGACGGCGTCAGCGATGATTTTCGGCATGGCGCCCATGGCGATCGGATTCGGCGAAGGCGGATCGCAGGCGGCGCCACTGGGGCGAGCGGTGATCGGCGGATTGATATTGTCGACCTTCGCGACGCTAACGATTCTACCGTCGATCTACGCCATTTTGCAGGGCAGGGCAGCGGTCACGTCGCCGTCACTCAACCCGATGGATTCTACGAGTCGATATTATGACGCAAAGTAAACTGGTGGCAGTGGCAATCCTGGTTTGCAGCGGGCGCGCCTTGGCGCAAAGCGGCGATTTCGCGCCCGTGGTGGCGAAGGCGGTATCGCGGTCCATCGATTTGCCGGGCGAGATCGCGCCGTTTCTGAGCGTGCAACTTCATGCCAAGGTGCCCGGGTATGTCGAGCGCATGCTCGTGGACCGGGGTAGCGTCGTCAAGCAAGGCGACTTACTCGCCGAGCTAAGTGCTCCGGAGATGGCGGGACAGATCGGCGAAGCCCAGTTAAAGGTCCAGGTGGCGGATGCCGATCGCCTCCAGGCGGAAGCGCAACTGGCGGGCGCGCAGAGCACTTACGATCATTTGAAAGTTGCGGCCCAAACTCCGGGAGCCATCGCCGGCAACGAGTTGATCCTGGCAGAAAAGCAGGTGGATGCCGCCAAGGCGCTGCTTGATTCCCGCAAACAGGCGATCCATGTCGCCGAGGCAAGAGTGCGGACCCTGCGCGATATGGAAACCTACCTCAAGATCACGGCTCCGTTTGCCGGTGTAGTAACGGACCGGATGGTTCATCCGGGCGCGCTGGTGGGCCCCGGCGCCGATCCGGTGCTGCTGGTGCTCCAGCAGGTTTCGCACCTGCGGGTGATCGTGGCCGTTCCGGAAGAAGACGCGGGCGGAATCATTACCGGGAGCAAAGTGAACTTCAGCGTTCCCGCACAGCCGGAGCGGACTTACTCGGGAACCGTGGCGCGACTGGCGCAGGCGCTGGATCCGAAGACTCGTACGATGGCGGTGGAATTGGACGTCGCCAACCCGGACGGAACGCTCGCTCCAGGCATGTATCCGACGATGAAATGGCCGGTGCGGCGGGCGCGCCCGGCGCTCTATGTCCCCAGGACCAGCGTGGTGACCACCACCGAGCGCACCTTCGTGGTGCGGAGCCAGAACGGGCGCGCGCAATGGGTAGACGTCCGAAAGGGAGCCGCCGAGGGTGACCTGGTGGAGGTGCTGGGAGACTTGAAGGCCGGGGACCTGGTGGTGCGGCGCGCCACCGATGAAATTCGTGAGGGCGCGACTCTCAAGGCGCCGGCGAAGTAATGCCAGTCATTGGCAGGTGGAATCGGCCAGCACCTCCGAGCTGATGGTCGAATTCCACCGCCAATGGCCGCGTACGCGCGGATCAGCCGCGCCGAGGAACGGCAGGGGGCTGAACGTCCTCTCACTGGTATACGCAGGATTCGATTCAAAAACGGCTCATTCATTTTGGAGTCGACGTTTTCTCCTAATCTTTCCGCTGCCCAGGCCGATAGTTAAGGTGTTGGAGCGTGAAATGACCGATTTACTCGCCCGCCCGCAAGCACCCTGGGCTCTTCGCCTTGTGCCGCCCTTCCCGGCCATCGCACAGCGGATTCTGGCGCTGGCCAGCCAGGAAGATGTCAGCGTTTCGAAGGTCTTCGAGCTCGTAAAGATGGACCCGTCGTTCTCCGCCGAACTGCTCCGTTTCGCCAACTCGGCCCTCTTCGCAGCCCGCCGCGAGGTCACTAGCCTGCCGCACGCCATCATGCTGGTTGGTATGGATCGGGTCAAAACCATGGCTACGTTTGTCGCAGTCAACCGGATGGTGCGGGCCTGCGTTCGGATGGAAGCGCTGCGCAAGGTCTGGATCCACAGCCTGGTGACCGCATTCATCGCCGAAGAGGCCTCTCGGGTGAGCCGTTTCGCCCGCGATAGCGCCTATACTCTCGGCCTGTTGCACAACCTGGGAACGCTTGGCATGATGTCGGCCTACCCGGCCGAGTATTCCCGCATGCTGGAGGTCTCCGACGATTTCGGTTTCGATCTGCTGCAGACGGAACGCGATCTGTTTGAGATCGACCACTGTGCCGCCGGCGCCTACATCGCCCAGGATTGGGATTTTCCCGACGAGCTGACCGCCGCCATCGCTTGCCACCACGACGAGCCCGTTGCCGGTGAACTGAGCCTGGATAACCTGCTGAAAGTCTCGTGGCGGCTGAGCGACGCGCTTGGGTTTGCCGCCTTCTCGCCGGAGAAGGCCTGGTCTTACGAAGTGCTCATCTCGTTCCTGCCCAACATGAAATCATCCTGGCTGAGCGAGTCGGCGGAATCGGCGCAAGCCGAACTCAATCAGCGCTTGGCAGCGGCGCCCATGTAGGCGCAGATTTCGTCACCCTTCGTGGAGCGGGCCTCCAAGCCCGCAACGCCGACATTCTTGTCGGAGCTTCGAGCGGCATCTCACTCCACCAGCCTCCATCTTTTTGCA
>PLZX01000136.1:0-16104 GCA_003152325.1 Bryobacterales bacterium
CGTTGAGCTCAATTTCGAGCGGAATGGTGACCAGACGCTCGATTTCTTCTGGGGCATGGCCGGGCCATTGGGTGATGAGCTCGACGTGCGGCGGCGAGAGATCGGGATAGGCGTCGATGGGGAGCTTTTGGAACGACCAAGCGCCCCACACCATCATGGCGATGGCCGCCACAACGATCAGGAAAGGCTGCTTCAGTGCGAAGGAAACGAGTCTGGCGATCATGGGGTCAACGCCTTATTGAATACTGGTGGCGAATTGCACGAAGAGGCTGCCGTCGGCCAGCACGCTCTCGCCCTTTTGCAGTCCGCGGGTGATGGCTACCATGCCGTCCTGGAGCGTGCCGATGGTGACGGAGCGCTGGGCGAACTTGCCGGGCTCCACCTGGACGTAGACAATCGGCTCGTTCTTGTCATCGCGCAGCACGGCCGCCGCGGGCACGGCCAATACGTTCGCCTGCGAGCCGGTGTGAATGGCGGCTTCCACGAACATGTCTTTCTTGAGCAGGCCTTCGGGGTTTTGGGTAATGATGCGCACGGGGGTGGTGCGGGTGGCCGGGTCGACGAAAGCGCCGACGTAGTTCACGACGCCGTGAAAGGTGCGGGCGGCGGCGGGGTTGGTCTCTTCGACGGAATCGCCGGTGCGGACGAAGGGAAGATCGCGATCGAAGATGTGGCCTTGCACCCAGACGGTGGAAGTGTCGCTCAGCATAAAGCAGACGGTGGCGCCGGCCTGGATGAGCATGCCGGGCGAGACGAGTTTCTGCACCACCACACCGGCGATGGGCGCGCGTACGGCCAACTCGGTGCTGATGGTGGTGCCCTGCTGCTGGGCCTGATCGATTTCCTGCTGGGTGATGCCGAAGATGCGGAGGGCCTGGAGGCTGGTCTGGACATCGGTGCGGGCGTCGTTGTAATCGGCCTCGGCGCTCTCCACCTCCTTGCCTGCGATGGCGCCCCGGCTCAACAATTCATTCATGCGATCCACGATTCGCTTGGCGAGCACCTCGCGGTTGCGCGCCTTGCGGTAGGCGGACATGGCGTTGCCGACATCGGGGCTGGAGACGTAGAGCAGCGGGTCGCCTTGCTGGACCTTGGCCCCGGTGTCGACGAGGATGCGCGAAATGGGGCCATTCACCTGGGTGATCGCCTGGGTGGTGTGGTTGGCGTCCCAGTCCACCGTGCCGGTGGTCACGACGGTGGTCTGCCACACCTTGGTTCCCACGGTGACCACCCTGAGGTGCGCCATCTGTTCGGCGGCCACGGTGAAAAGTCCCGCCTGGATCGGTTTGGCCTGTTCGGCGGCAGAGCCCGGGGCATTTCGATTGCCGCAGGCGCATTGAAAGATCGCGAGCCCGAACAGCACGGCTACGGGAAAACCGCAGCGCGGCCTCGACAAATACTTAGTCGGCATAGAATTCAGCCTCTCCTCTTCATTCCTGGTTTTGGCAAATCAAAAAGACAGCCCCGCGCCGTTTCGGGCGCCGGACCGCAAGGTTGCTTTAAAGGAATTAAGCTGGAGGAGCTCGAGAAGAACGGGCGGCGGGACGGGCGTCATGCGTGGCTTCGAAATCGGGAGGGGATTCCAGCCAGGCAACTTGCATGACCGGGGCGAGAGGCGCTCCGGTTGAAGACTGCAGGAACGGCAGGGAGCCCGCGTAGCAGACCAGGCAGCCATGATCCTGCGCCTGGTGCTGTGCGTGCGCGGAGGTCAGCGCCGCGGATTGACCGACGGTGACGGCGCAGAGCAGAAGCAGCACGAGCGCGTATTGGACCCGGTGGCGTGCCCTCCCTGTCATGGTTAACCAGTATACTCCCTAGGATTGGACGCTGTCTGGTTGGTGCAAGTTACGGCACAATCACAATCTGCACGCGATTGCTATCCTGGCCGTCAACGGAAAGGTGCAGTTCCATGGCGCCGTAATTGGACACCACGGGGAGTTGTACCTCTACCAGATAGAAGCCGACGTAGCCGGGCGCCAGCGTGGCCGCGTTGGTGGAGACCGGATTGCGGTCGAGATACGTGCGGACGTCGGCGACGACGGCGGGTGGATTCTCAGCGGGCGCGGGCCGCCCGGTAAACCAATCGGGGCGCACTTTGCCGAGGCCAGTGGCCATGATCTGAACGCGCTGGCCGGAGTGCGCGGCATTGCCGGCGCCGATGGGCATGCCGCTATCGGCGTCGAAGAGCGCGGGGAGGCCGTCACGGTTCACCAGGATGGCCGGAGAAACGGGCTGCACGCGCAGGTCGCGGTCGACGGTGGTTCCGGCGGCGGTATGCAAGGCCAGGGCTACGGTGGGGCCCACGGCTTCAAACGGCACCTGGATCTGCGAGTCGGTCCCGGCGGTGTTCCAGACCGGGTAATTGAGGCCGCCGGCGGTGGCTTCATTGACGCGCTGGCCCACCACGCTGAGCAGAGAACCGGGCGCGGCGGGACGAGCCGAATTGTCGGCCGCGTTGAGAAGCCGCAAAATGCGGCCGCGGTGCGGCGCGGGCGCTGCATAGACTCCGTACCCTTCGAGCGCGGCGTACAACTGAACCCGGCGCGGGTCAAGCCGCACGTCCAGGGCGCGGGCCGCGGGGAGCGCCGAAGAAACGCTATTCCAACTTTCGGCGGTGGTGGCGGCGGTGAGACCGGCGTGCGTGTAATAAACTCCGGCGTCGGTAGCCACGTAGACTGCGCCGGAGGAGCGATCGGCGGTGATGGAATGCACGGCGGTCTTGGGAAGATCGGAGCCTATGTCGTCCCACACTTTGCCTTCGGAAACACTACGCAGCACGCGCGGCCCGTCGCCGCTCAGCGCCGCCAGCGCCATTCCCGGCAGCACTGGCTCCACGAAGATCCGCTCGACGGTTTGGCCTTTAAGGGCCGGCGACGACTGGCTGGGAACAAACGACTCGCCGCCGTCCACCGATTTAAAGATCTGGCCGTCGCTCGTTCCGGCATAGACCACTTTGTTGGCCCCACTGGTGAACCCACTGAAGGTAGTGACGTCGGCATGCACTCTGGCGGAGTAGAGCCGGCGGGTCTCGATTTCCTCGGTCGCCAGCGTGGCCAGAGCGGGCAGCGGCTGCCACACCGACGTGCCCGGCGGCAGTTCCAGGACGCCCAGACTGCCGGTCTGGATGCGCACGCCCTGCGCGCCGCTCGGCGTCGCCAGAATGCGCTCCACCGAAAGGTTCGGCAAATACTGATTCAGCCCGGCCCAGGTGAGGCCGCCGTCCATCGATCGCCATACGCCGTAGTCGTTGGCCACCGCGATCTGGTCCGGGTCTCTGGGCGAGACGGCGACGCTGTGCATCCCGGGACCGACCACGGACTGCGTACGGTAGGCGGTCAACGGCTCCCANNGAAGCGGTGAGCGCGTAGAGCAGGGAGCCATCGTCGGAATACCAGACCTGGATCACCTTACCGGTGACGGGCGAGGCCAGTTGTATGTCCGCCGAGGAGTTGCCGATTCTGCGCCAGTCGGTGGTCTGGGCGGAAACTGCGGCGACTGCGGCGAGGGCTAAGGCAGCCAGCCGGGCGAGCGTGCGAGTTGTCCCCTTTTGACACACAGCCGTATACGATTATACCTTACTTCGAGCCGGGCGAATCCCAACAAACTGCTGAATTAACGTGATTTGCAGGCAGCGTCGCATTCCGGACCGCTAGTTGCATTGCATGTTTGGTGCTAGACTTGTGATGTCATAGCCACTGGACAAATGGCGTTGGCGCCATGGTTCAGGTAACAGTGTTATGTACAGGCCCTTTACGCTCTCGCGGACTATTTGCACCCTGCTGACGGCAGTCGCCTTCGGCGTGTGCCTGACGCCGGTTCGGGCCCAATCCGACGATGTGGCGCGAGCGATTTACATCTCCGGCCGGGTATCGGTGCTGCGGGGCGGGGAATTGGCGCTTTCGGTCAACGATCCGGTTCGCACCAAGGAAATCATCGTGACCGGGCCGGACGGCTACGCCCAGTTCCGGATCAACGATGGCAGCACGTTCGAAGTGTTCCAGAATTCGCGCGTGACGTTCCGCGACAATTTCAACCCAATGGAAGTCTTGCAGCTCTGGCTGGGCAAGATTCGCGTTCTGATCGATCACCACAACGGCCCGAACCCCCGGAAGGTATCGACGCCGACGGCGGTGATCTCAGTGCGCGGCACGGTGTTCGACGTCACGGTGGAAGACGACGAAGGCACCACGCTGGTGGCCGTAGAAGAAGGCCTGGTGAGCGTGAAGCACCAATTGCAGGCGGGCGACGACAAGTACCTGAAGGCCGGCGAGGCAATACGCATCTTTGCGAATCAGCCGTTGGCCAAGATGGCAGGCAGCCCGCAGGGCATGCAGCAGATCGTTGACGCCCTCAAGCGGGCTGCCACCGATGCGATTTATAACCACCCGGGCGCGAGCGGCGGCGGCGGCCCGATAGGCACCGGCGGCGGCACTACGACGGGCGGAGCGAACGGCGATACCGGCAAGAAGAAGGGCACGGGTCCCGGCGGGGCTCCCGGCGGCGGCTAACCAGCGGACTCGCGAAATCTCTCGTGGTATTTTGAAAGAGCGTTATGCATCGCGCCATGAGAGGACTAATCCTGGTCGCCTGCGCCTCCGGGCTGTACGCTCCCGCACAGCAGGCTCCCCGTTCGCAACAGCCGGCGGGCCTGGAGACCGATTGGGATATCGCCGTCGTTCTGAATGCGATGAGCGTCCAGGCCGCGCGGTTGCTGCCGCTGCTGGATCACGCCGACTCGAACGGATGGATCGCCAAAGGCGCGCCGGATGCCTATGCGGGGCAACTGCGGGGCAGCAAAGAACAGGCCCGCGCGCTGGCCGAGGGCGCCAAGGCCCTGGCGCAGAATCCGGAACGACTTTCGGCCGGGCTGGAGCTTTTCTTCCGCCTGCATGGGTTGGAACGTATGCTCGGCTCGGTGGAGGAAGCTTTGCGAAAGTACCAAAGCCCAGCCGATGCGGAAGCGCTGATTGCGCTCGCCGCCGAAAGCGATGCCAATCGCGACCGGTTTCAGCAATACTTGGTCAACCTGGCCGCGGAGCGGGAGAAGGAATATACGGTGATGGATCAGGAAGCGCAGCGCTGCCGGGGGATCCTGACCGCGCCGGCCCCAAGGAAGAAATAACCGCCTCATGCCCTTTCAATGCAGTATTTGTGGAGAAGAATCCACGCGGATCTGCGCGCGATGCACTAAGGACGCCTGCGACAATCACCTCTGTGAGAAGTGCCTGCGCTGCAGCGATTGCTGTGAGTGTGAAGTGAGGCTGAACGCGCCCGCGCCGGAGGCCGCACGCGCGGCGGAGCCTGCGCCGGCAGAGCCAGTGACTGTGGAGCCGGCGTCTGCCGAGCCAGCGCCGGCGGAAGCCTATCCGGAGCCGGCCGGGCCCAAAGGCTACTTGCCGCTACTGTAGGCCGCGTCGATCTGCTGGCGGAGGAAGGCCAGATCTTTCCTGATGGCCGCAGTCTTGGACTTCGGCTGGTAATCGATCTGCAATGAAACCGGGCCGGCGAAGCGCGCCTTGGCCAACGCGGCGAAGAGTCTGGGCCATTCGACGACGCCTTCGCCGAGGGGGCACGGCGTCATTTTGGGCGCACCACCGGTTTCGCGCTCCCACTTGAAATCGCGGACTGCGACCATCTTCAAACGCGGCAGAGCCAATTCCAGAGCCGCTGCGAATCCGCCCGGCCCACCCTGGGCGGTGGCGTAGCCGGCGTCGAAACAGTAGCCCACCAGGTGAGGGTCGAAGGGCCGGATGACGCGGGCGATGTCGGGCACAGCGGCGCCCTCGGCGCCATCCACGAAATTGTGGATGCCCATGACTATATTGGTGGCGCGCGCCAACTGCGCCAAGCCGGCGATTTGCCGCTGCACCAGAGGAAGCTGCATTTCGATGGCCGGCGAGCCGGAGAACTTCCAATGGCCGGGGCGGAAGAAGGGCACCTGAATATAGCTGGCGAGGCCGAGCACGTTTTCCGCGTCTTTGTCTTCGAGCGAAGTCAGGGCCGTGGTGATCATGGGCACGTCGAGGCCCTGGCCGGTGAAGCCTTCGAGAGCCGGCATGAGAAAGTTGCCGGCCTTTTCGGGCAGCACGTGACCACCAGGCTCGACAGATAGATCGACGCCGTCAAACCCCAGGCCACCAATCACCATGGGCAAATCGACTTGGCCGATCTCGATGAGCACGCGGGAGTACAGGCAGACCGCCGGGGTGACGCGCGGACGCATGGCGCCGGCGCGCGATTGGGCCGCAAGGCGGGCCGCGGCGGCGGCCATCGCTGCCATCGCCTGTCGTCTGGTGGAGGACATAAGTCAGCGTTTGCGGGTTTTGCCCGCGGTCTCGGCTTTCTGTATGACCGCTTCGCGGTCGCCCTTTTCCCAGCTTTGGTGGGTTTGGGTGTCGCTGATTCCAGCCACGCGTCCGAGCAGCAGGAAAGGGGGAAGGGCGTAGCGCAGCGTTTTCCAGCGGGACATTTCGACCAGGGAGCCAAGGGCGCGCTCGCGCACCAGGTCCAGCGCGGCGGGGTTGGCGGCGTTGTCGGTGAGGGTGAGCAGCGCCTTGGTGGCTTCCGCACGATCGCTCAGGACCACGGAGTTCAGCATTTCGACGAACCACGTGGGAGCAATCTTGATTCCGAAGCCGGGCTGCTGATGCGCGAGCACGGCGACGGCCGTAAGCGACTTCATAGCGTTGGCGCGGACGGCTTCATCGGGATCGTCGATGGCGAATTGCAGGTCATTGACGACTTCGAGCTTGCGGGGCGCGTAGCCGATCACCATGGCTGCCACGGCTCGCTCATCGGGCACCGACCCGGTTCGCAATTCGTCGCGGAGCAAGTCGAGGTGGGCGGCCGCAAAATCGATGAACTTCTCCTGGATGGCGCGCGCGGCCGGGTCCGCCATGATGGCATGGCCGGCGGTCATGTCTTCATCGCCGGTGCCTTTGACGGCGGCGCGCTGNNCCCTGCTCTTCGATGCCGATGAACAGGTCGACCGCCTTGCCGTCGCAGCAGACCGCTTCCACGCGCGCGGCCACCACTCCGGGGATGGTTGCGATGGCGTCTTCGAGGTCACCCTTGGAGGGCGGAAGCGCACCGCCCGGCTCCACGCGTCCGGTCTGCAGGATTTTCTCCGCGGTGACCCGGTGCAGGCCGTAGAAGTTGATGTTGCCGATATGCGGCGCCTGTGCCGAAGCGGCACACACGAATAGTGCGATTGCGAGGGTTCGCGTCACACTCATAAGACGTTGGGCGCCGCCGTATTGTTGCGGAGATTCAGCTCTGTGCCTGCTTTTGCGCGATCTGCCCGATGATGGGCAATACGACGGTTTTGCCCTGATAGGCTGCGATGATCAACCACAACCACAGCAGGAAACAGGCCAGCTCGAAAAGCCGGTACAGACCGTAGAGGCCCCAAAACCCATAACCCCATAAGAACGAACCGAAGGCCATGGTGATCACCATATTGATGACGAACACGACGACGCTAATGAAGATGGATTGGTAGGCGTGAAACCGCACAGTGCGATTCTTGCTGTAAGGCTCCATCACCAGGAACACGATGCCGGTGAGCAGCCCCAGCACGTAGCAAAGAGCCGATGCCACGTTGTCTTCCATCGGCGCGGCGACTGACGGCGGAGGGCCGGGAGGCGGGGCACCAGCAGGCGGTTGAGCGGCCGCGCTCATAGCCGCACCACACTTCGGACAAAACTTTCCCTCAACGGGACTACCACAACTTGCACAGAATGGCATGAAACCTCCTACGGAACTGTACCCGCAAGTTGGGCCGTTTGCAAGCCTTCATGGTGAGGGCGGACCCAGGACCAGGAGGGGAACGGCGGCGCCCAGTACGGCTCCCACAATCAGCGCCCAATTCCCAGCGCCGAGGAACGAGACCGCCAACCCAACCAGCGACCCGATTCCGGCTCCCACAACGGCCACCATAATCCGCTTTCCCATCGATTTTGTCCGTTCCTACTTACGATACCCCGCGGCCCACCGTTTGACACCCTGATTTCGGTGCTGTTAGCCTGAATTTTCATGCCAGCAGACCAGCCGCTTCGCGCTACGCCGCTGAACTCCGTCCATTGCGCGCTGCGCGCCAAAATGGTGGACTTCGGCGGCTGGGATATGCCCGTGCAGTATTCGGGCATCATCGATGAGCACCTGGCCGTCCGCCGCAGCGTCGGCCTGTTCGACGTCAGCCACATGGGCGAAATCGAAATCCGCGGCCGGCAGGCTGCCGACCTGACGGATTTCGTCACCACCAACAGCGTCCACAAACTGAAGCAGGGCCAGGCGCATTACTCCGGCCTGCTCTACGGCCACGGCGGCTTCGTGGACGACATTCTGGTGCACAAGGTGGCGGACGACCATTTCTTCCTGTGCGTGAACGCTTCCAACCAGGGAAAAGATTTTGAACACATCCGCGCGCAGAACCACTTCGACGCGCGGGTAGAGTTCACGAGCGACCAATATTCGCAGCTTGCCATTCAGGGGCCCAAAGCGCAGGCCACGCTGCAGAAGTTGACACGCGTGGATCTGAGCGCCATCAAATACTACTGGTTCACCGATGGCGAAGTCTGCGGCACCGCGGCGCGCATCGCGCACACCGGCTACACCGGAGAGGACGGTTTCGAAATCTATGCGCCGCCCTCCGAGGCGGTCCGGCTGTGGAACGAAGTGCTGCGCGCGGGTGAGGAGTTCGGCATCAAGCCGTGCGGCCTGGGAGCACGGAATACGCTGCGCCTCGAGGCGAAGATGGCGCTCTACGGCCACGAAATCGACGCATCCATTTCGCCGCTTGAAGCCGACCTCGGCTGGATCGTAAAGCTGGACAAGGGCGACTTCGTGGGCCGCGCCGCGCTGCTCAAGCAGAAAGAAAGCGGCCTCACGCGCAAGTTGATCGGTTTCGAGATGCGCGGCCGCGGCATTGGCCGCGACGGTTACGAAGTCTTCCTCGATGGCGCGCCGGTCGGTTGGGTGACCAGCGGCTCGCCTTCGCCAACCCTTAATAAGAACATCGGTCTGTGCTACCTTCCCACGGAGCGCGCGCAGATCGGCCAATCCATCCAGATCATGATCCGCAACCAGCCGGTGGATGCGGTGACGGTGGAAACTCCCTTTTACAAACGAGCGAAATGAAAATGTATCCAGAAAACTTCCGATACACCAAAGAACACGAGTGGGTGGCGGCCGTTGGGGACGCGGGCACGATCGGCATCACCGATCACGCGCAGCAGGAACTCGGCGACATTGTGTACGTCGACTTGCCGAAAGTGGGGGCGCACATCGAACAGGGGAAATCGCTCGGCTCGGTGGAATCCGTGAAGGCCGTCTCCGACGTTTACTCGCCGGTTTCGGGCGAGGTCACGGAGATCAACCAGACGCTGGCGGAGAAACCGGAAACCCTCAATAGCGATCCGCACGGCGCGGCGTGGCTGGTGAAGATCAAGCTGAGCGCGCCCGCGGAACTGGCGGGCCTGATGAGCGCCGCCGAGTACGAAGCATATATAGGAGCTGAAAAGTAGTTGCGCTACCTTCCGAAATCCGATTCCGAGCGCCGCGAGATGCTGGACGCGTGCGGCGTTTCGTCCCCCGAAGAGCTCTTTGCGCACTTGCCGGAAGCGGTCCGGCTGGGGCGTCCGCTGGAGCTCGCGCCGGGTATTTCCGAATACGAGATCGTCCAGTATTTCAAGGACCGCGCGGCGGAAAACGGCAACGGGTACGCGTGTTTTCTGGGCGCGGGCGTCTACAATCACTACCGGCCGGTGCTGGTGGATACGGTGGTCTCGCGCGGGGAATTCCTCACATCGTATACGCCCTACCAGGCCGAGATCGCCCAGGGGACGCTGACCACCATCTTCGAATTCCAGACGATGATCTGCCAGCTCACGGGCATGGACGTGGCCAACGCCTCGATGTATGACGGTTCGACCGCCGTGCCGGAAGCGGCCATGATGGCCGTGCGGGCCACGGGCAAGGGCCGCGTGCTGGTGGCGCGGAGTGTGCATCCGGAATACCGCGAAGTGCTGCTCACCTACGCGAAGAACCAGGGCATGCCGGTGGANNGTGATTGTGCAGACGCCCAACTTCTTCGGCATCGCCGACCAGGTGAAGGAGGCCGCGCGAATCGCACATCGCCGCGGTGCGCTGCTGGTGGTGGTCTTCACGGAAGCGGTATCGCTGGGGATTCTGGAGCCGCCCGCGGAAGCCGATATCGTGGCGGGCGAGCTGCAGAGCTTCGCGATTTCCCCGAGCTATGGCGGACCTTACGCCGGCATCATCGCCACACGCGAAAAATACATGCGCCAGATGCCCGGCCGGCTGGTGGGACAGAGCGTGGATTCGCGCGGCAACCGGGCGTTCTGCCTGACACTGGCGACGCGCGAGCAACACATCCGTCGGGAAAAGGCCACCTCCAACATCTGCACCAACCAGGCGCTCATCGCCCTGATGGCCACCGTATTCATGACGGTCTACGGCAAACAGGGGCTGCGCGAACTGGCGGCGCAGAACCTGGCCAAGGCGCACTATCTGGCGGGCAAGGTGAAGCCGCGCTTCAGCGGCCCATTCTTCAACGAATTCGTGGTGAAAGTGGACGGCCAGGCGGTAGACCTCTTGAACAAACAGTTGATGAAGAAAAAGATCATCGGCGGCCTGCCGCTGGGCCGCTTCTACCCCGAGCTTTCCGACAGCGTCCTGCTGTGCGCCACCGAAATGACGAGGCGGGCGGACATGGACGTGGTGGCGGACGCCATCCTGCGCGCCGCGGAGGTGACCGTATGATCAAGAAAGTCACCCCGCACCTTTCCCAAAACGAACGGCTGGTGTTCGAGCGGAGCTCGCCCGGCAAAAAGGCTTATCAACTTCCCGAGCTCGACGTTCCGGCGGTGGACGCCGCCGAGGCCCTGGGCGCCGCCAACGTGCGCGCCGAAATCGAAGGCTTCCCGGAGATCAGCGAAGTGGAGGCCATCCGCCACTTCACGAGGCTTTCCACCTGGAACTACGCCATCGATTACGGCATGTACCCGCTGGGCTCCTGCACCATGAAGTACAACCCGCGGATCAACGAAGTGGTGGCCCGCACCGAAGCTCTGGCCTGGGCGCATCCTTATCAGCCGGAGGCGCTGGCGCAGGGCTCCATGGCCGTGATGGCGCATCTGGAAGCGGCGCTGGCCGAAATCACAGGCATGGACGCGGTGACGCTGCAGCCGGCTGCGGGAGCGCACGGCGAGCTGACGGGCATTCTACTGATCCGCGCGCTGCTCGAAAAGCGCGGCAACCCGCGGAAGAAGATTCTGATTCCCGATTCCGCGCACGGCACCAATCCCGCTACGGCCGCCATCGCCGGATATGCCGTGCAGAATATTCCGTCGAGCGCGAAGGGCGTGCTGGATGTGAGCGCGCTGGCGCAGATTGTGGATAAGGACGTCGCGGCGCTGATGGTGACCAATCCCAATACGCTGGGGGTCTTCGAAGAGAACATCATCCAGGCGGCCGAGATTCTGCACAAGAAAGGCGCCATGCTGTACATGGACGGCGCCAATATGAACGCGCTGGTGGGGATCGCGCGGCCGGGCGATTTCGGGGTGGACGTGATGCACCTCAACCTGCACAAGACCTTCTCCACGCCGCACGGCGGCGGCGGTCCGGGCGCGGGACCGGTGGCCGTCAAGAAGGTGCTGGAGCCATTCTTGCCGGCGCCGCGACTCAAACGAACCGGCAAGAAGTGGGCCTACGATTACAACCGCAAGCGATCCATCGGCCGGGTGAAAGCCTACTACGGAAATTTCGGCGTGCTGGTGCGCGCCCTGGCGTACATCCTGGCGCACGGTGGGCCGGGCCTGCGCAATGCCACGGTGGACGCAGTGCTCAACGCGGTCTACATCCGCAAGCAACTGGAAGCGTATTACGATCTGCCCTACACGCAGGCCAATATGCACGAAGTGGTCTTCAGCGACAGCCGCCAGGCCAAGCTGGGCGTGCACACCGGCGACATTGCCAAGCGCCTGATCGACTACGGTTTTCATCCCTACACGGTGAGCTTTCCGCTGATTGTGCACGGGGCGCTTATGATCGAGCCGACCGAGACCGAAGGCAAGCACGAGATCGACCAGTTCATCGAAGCCATGATCTCGATCGCCAGGGAGATTGAAACCGACCCGCAACTGGTCAAGACGGCGCCCCACGGCACACGCACCAGCCGCGTGGATGAAGTGGCCGCCGCGCGCAAACCGGTACTGCGATGGAAGCCGGCCTAGCCGGAGATCGGGTGCCAAGGGGCCGGACCGGGCTGCTGCTGATCCTGGCGCTGGTTCTGCTGTTGCGCGTTCCGTTTCTCAACCAGGCGATCCAGGGCGACGACCCGGTTTATCTCGCCGAGGCGTCGCACGCACTCGTCGATCCGCTGCATCCCGATAATTCCCAGTACGTATTCCGGGGAGTCGCGGTAGATCAACGCGGCCTCTCGCATCCGCCGATGGATGCGTGGATTCTGGCGGGGCTGCTGGCGGTTTTCGGCGATGTGAAGGAAGTGCCGTTCCACGCGGCGTACATTTTGTTTTCGCTGATTGCGGCGTGGGCCATGTGGTGGTTGGCGCGCCGCTTTTCGCCGCAACCGTTGTGGGCCGCGCTGCTGTTCCTGGCCGTTCCGGCGTTTGTGGTGAACGGCAATTCGCTCGAAACCGACCTGCCCTTCCTGGCGTTCTGGATGGCCGCGATCGCGCTGTTCTGCGCCGGCAAGATGCTGCCTGCGGCTCTGGCCATGACGCTGGCAGCCCTGACGGCCTATCAGGCCGTCTTCCTGGCGCCTATTCTGGCGGTGTTTGTCTGGCTCTTTCACCGCCGAAGCATAGCGCGCTGGCTCACTCTATGCACCGCTCCGGCGGCCATCGCCGCGTGGCAACTCTATGAACGCTCGACGACCGGCGCCATGCCGGCCGCGGTGCTGGCCGGTTACTTCCGCAGCTACGGTTTCCAGGCGCTCGAAGCGAAGATCTCGAATGTCCTGGCGCTGTTCATCCATTCGTGGTTCATCGTCTTCCCTGCCTTGGCGGCAGCCGCATTCGTGTTGGCCTGGCGGCGGCGCCGCGAACCGGAGACCATCTTCCTGCTCGCGTGGATCGTGCTCTTCTTCGGCGGTGCGGTGGTGGTCTTATTCGCCGGATCGGCTCGCTACCTGCTGCCGATGGCGCCGCCGGTGGCACTGCTGGCCTCGCGTTTGCCCCGGCGCTGGGTGGCCGCGGGCTTCGCCATCCAGATGACGCTGAGCCTCGGCCTGGCCGCCATGAACTACCAGCATTGGGGCGCGGTGCGCGCCTACGCCGCCTCGCTCGCGCCGTCGATTGAAAACCACCGCGTGTGGGTGGACGACGAATGGGGTCTGCGCCACTATATGGAGCAACAGGGCGCGCTGCCGTTGCGCCAATCCGAGCCGCTGCGCGCCGGCGATATCATTGTGTCGGGCGAACTCAGCCACGCCGTCAAGGTGAACGCGCCGACCGCACCGGTCGCCCTGCCGGCGGAAATCCGCTCCTCGATCCCGCTGCGCATCATCGGTCTCGAAACACGCTCCGGCTATTCCAGCGCCTCGATGGACCGCCTTCTTCCTTTCGGCATTTCGACCGGCGTGATCGACCGCCTGCGCGCCGTGCAAGTGGTGGAGCGTCACCCGACGCTGTCCTATCTCCCTATGGCGGCACCCGAAGCCACCTCGCAGATTGCCGGCGGCATCTACGATCTGGAAGAGCATTCCTTCCGCTGGATGTCGCGCAAGGGCACGGTGGCGCTGAAGAGCCCCGGGGCCCCAGCCGCACTGTCCGTGAGTTTCCGGATTCCGCCGCAATCGCCGGCCCGCCGCGTGACGTTGCGCATCGACGGCAAGGACGTGGCCTCGCAAGTCTACGCCGCGGCGGGCGACTATACGCTGGAATCGCCGCCAGTGCTGCCTTCGACTGGTGAGTGTCTGGTGGAAATTGAAATCGACCGCACTTTCACGGCGCCACCGGACGTGCGCGAGTTGGGAATCGTCCTGAACGGCGTGGGTTTCCGCCCGTGAGATAATCGAGTCGCTCTATCGGTCGCGGTAGGTCGTGCGGCTGTCTCCAAACTCCTCGCCGTACGTGCGATCCGGAGCTTCCACAATCCGCATCAGCTCGCCATGATCCAGCCAGTTCAGGAAGCAGCGCGAGCAATCGTCGATGACCACATTGCCCGGCCCGCCGTAATAGTGATTGTCCATGAGTTGATGGCACTGCGGGCAACTGATTCTGCGGTCGAGTTCCTTGCGCTCGGGCGCGTGCGGCACGCCGTGGCCGGTGTGGCCGGCCTTCAACTCCTCAATCAACGCCAGGAAGTTGCCCATCGGAATCAGCATGCCGCGGCAGTGCGTGCAGGTACGGATGCGCTGCCGGCCGAGAGTGGCGTGCATCAGCGGAATCGCGCAGATGGGACAGGAGGCGCCCTCCGCTTCCCCGAGCAGGCGTACGCCTTCGTCATCCGGATCGGGCAGGTAAATGGATTTGCAGTAATCGCAGGTCAGGCTCTCCTGATCGCCTTCCAGACTCAGCGGAGCTCCACAGGACGGGCAGTTCATAGTTGTGGCTTACCGCAATCCGAGACCCAGTAACTGCTGCGCGCGCCGCTCACGTTGGTATGACCTCCAAAGTCTGACTCTACCATGGGCTTTTGCGGTGGCAAACATCCACTAAGGTTAGTAGCGGGAGTTATTCCCTAAGACAAATGCCTATATCGCTAAGTCTAAGATAGATCCCCGGTCCTGGGACGAACAGTCCATTACTCAAATAAGTACATCCGTACCTATGTTTTCCCGGCGTTTTAACACAACATGGAATAGAGAAAACAATGCGCACACTTATCGTGATTCTTACTTTGATGATTGCCTCGGTGGCCGCCCACGCGGATACGATTCCAGGCCTAGTTACGCTGACTGGCTTGGGCAACGGACAAGGGTGGAACGACGGCGCCTACTACACCGGCTACGTCACGCTCACCTTCGACGGCGCCGATTACACAGGCCTGTGCTTCGATGCCTTGCACGACGCCAGCCCCGACAGCACCTGGGACGCGATTTACGTTCCGCTGTCCGACCCCTCCCTCAGTGCGGTGCTGGCGGCGTACTTTCCGAACACTTCGCCATCGCTTTATACTTCCTTCCTGCAGGCCGATATCGTGGCCTTTCTCGAGTTGGCGGGAGGCAATCAGGCAACTTCCGTTGCCCTGCAACATGAAGTCTGGGGGCAATTCGATCCCGCGGCTTATAGCGGAACGGCTCTAGCGGCACAGGCGGCCGGGCAGACGGTCAACACCGCCAACTTCGGCCTCATCGTGGACGCGCGCTATGCGAGCGGCGGGAGCGGGCTGCAGCAGGCCTTCCTGATCGATCCGCCTTCGTCGGACGTGCCGGAGCCCTCACCGGCGGTCCTGATTGGCCTGGGCCTCGTGGCGCTGGGCCTGACCCGTTGGCTGCCCCCGCTGCCGCGACTTCGACGGTGCAGCGTGGAAGACAAATAGAGCAGAGCTGAGTTAGGAGAAAACTGCGATGACGCCCGCAACCATAGCCCTCCCCGCGCTGATTTGATCCGCAACCACACCCTCGATCGCCTATATAAGCGTCGTAAAGCGGTGGAGAACCTTATCCGCGCGCTTGAAGACTATCGAAAGTTCCGGGAAACGCGCCTGGCCCGGAGCGCCGAAGCGCCCCGGGCGAGATTTCACACGATGCTGCCGCGTCTACTGAGGCCGCATCCAGATATCCTCTAGTACATTGACCGAGGACGTGTACGTCTTGTCGCCGACGGTGAGTTTCACCATATAGACGCCGGGCTCG
This sequence comes from Bryobacterales bacterium, assembly GCA_003152325.1. Taxonomy (GTDB): domain Bacteria; phylum Acidobacteriota; class Terriglobia; order Bryobacterales; family Bryobacteraceae; genus PALSA-129. The sequence goes on from PLZX01000136.1 coordinate 15,845, forward strand.
ACTGCTCCGCCGCCACCCCCTGCCCCACCGCCACCACCACCGCCACGACCACCGCCCGTGACGAAGGGTTCGCCGCCGCCGCGGCCACCACGGCCGCCTCCGCCGCCAAAACCTCCACCCGCGCCACCGGCGGCCTGGAGAATCACCTGCTGGGCGTTGACTGGGGCGGCCGGCTCACCGGCAGCGGCGCCCCCCGCAGCGGCTGGAGTGGCAGCGCCCGGTGCGCCCTGCGCGCCGCGACCGCCTCGGCCTGCACGGCC
>PLZX01000136.1:16109-17782 GCA_003152325.1 Bryobacterales bacterium
GGATTCTGCCCGCGGAAATCGCGGCTCGCTACCGAGCGGGTTGCCGATAGATCGTTCTTCCACTGAATGGCCGGCCGCGGTTCGAACAGCACCACATCCGCGCCGGGGTTCGCTTTGTATTGCTCCAGCGGCGTGATATCGTCGGCGATCCAGAAGGAACGGCCGTGCGTGGCCACAATCAGGTCCCGATCGCGCGGGTGAATCAGGATATCGTCCACCCGGACGCTGGGAAGGTTGTTCATGAACTTGCGCCATTCCTTGCCGCCTTCCAGGGTGACGTACAACCCGAATTCCGTGCCCACGAAGAGCAGGTTGGGGTTGTCGTAGTCCTCGCGCAGAGCATTGATGTTGCCCTTTGCCGGAAGGTTGCCGGTGACGTTGGTCCATGTCTTGCCGTAATCCGCGGTTTTAAACAGGTACGGCTTCCAATCGTCGTTGCGATGATTGTCCAGCGCCACGTAGCAAGTGCCGGGGTCGAAATTAGACGGCTCGATGCGCGAAATCTGCACCCAGCCGTGCGGCGCGGGCGGAGCGCCCTGAATGTTGCCGTAGACGTTGGCGAAGGTTTCGCCGTCATTCTGGCTGACCTGCAGATTGCCGTCGTCGGTGCCGATCCAGATGACGCCCGGGCGCGACGGTGACTCGCGAATCTGCGTAGCCAGCGAGCTGGCCGCATAGCCATCGTGCTTGGACGCCATGGGCTTCTCGCCCGAGACGCCCATGATGGCTTGTTCCGGCGCCCAGCGGTTGACGTTCTTGCTGAGATCCGTCGGGTTCATCCACCAGGTATCGCCGCGGTTGTTGGACTTGAAGAAATACTGCGCGGCCATGTAGATCTTCGCCGGATTGTGCGGTGAGATCTCCATGGGTGCGTTCCAATAGAAACGGAGTGCGTCGACGTTGGGAGGCGCATTGAGAACGTTGGGAGTGCCGCCGCGTCCACCGCCTCCACCTGCCACATCGGGCTGGGCCGTGGCCGGGGCTGCTCCGCCCGCGCCGGCGGCAGCGCCAGTGGCCTGCGATTCGCCAGCTGGTTGTGCCCCGCGTCCCCCGGCGTTGGGCCGGATGCTCTTTTGCGTGCCGTTGCGAAGGTCATGCCGCGACATGTTGCCATCCTGCGACTCGCCATAAACGATGGCCCAGTCGGTGGGATCCTGCCGCGTATAGAAGCCGTCCCCGCCGGCAACCGTGTACCAGTCGGTGTTCGCAGGCCCGGTGTTGGAACGTAGCGCGCTGGGGCCGCACCAGGCGTTATTGTCCTGTAGCCCGCCGCAGACCCAATAGGGACGCCGCATATCCGCCGAGACCTGGTAGAACTGGCCCACCGCGATATTATTGTGATAATCCCAACTGCCGGGCTTGGCGCCATCATTGCTGCTGTCGAATCCGCCGTCGTGGCCGATCCAGACCTGGCGGTCATCTTTGGGATTAATCCAGATGGCGTGGTAATCGGTGTGGGAACCGGTCATGCCGTACCAAGTCTTGCCGCCGTCAACGGACACCCGGCCAGGGTTGCCGCCGGTGAAAATCTTCTGGTCGTTGGCGGGGTCCACGCGAATCTGGCTGAAGTACATGGGGCGGTCGTTGCAGCCGCTCATCTGGGTCCAGGTTTTTCCGCCATCGTCTGAGCGATATACGCCATTGCCGTTGGGATCGGGCGCCGCGGGAGTAGC
>PLZX01000136.1:17834-32172 GCA_003152325.1 Bryobacterales bacterium
GTGACCGCCCCGCGGAGCTGCTCGGGGGGAATCGTGCCGGCGGCAAACCCGGAAATGATCTGGTCAGCCGTCATTCCGGCGGGCGGAGGCGCGGTTGCACCAGCGCCACGGCCGCCGCCACCACCACGCGCGGGACCGCCATCAGCCGCCGTGCCGCCGCCGGTGCCGGCGCCCGCGCCGGCTTCCACCTGGGCATAGATCGTCGAAGGCTTCGCGCGGAAGATGGAAATCGCGATGCGCCCGTAGATGCCGTCTTTGGGCTTGGGCCAACCGGGGCCTTCCAGCTTGGTCCAGGTGTTGCCGCTGTCGGTGGACTTCCATAGGCCGCTGTTCGCGCTGCCGCCGTTGTAGCCCCACCAGGTGCGCCGGTGCGAATACGAGGCCGCGTACACAATCTTGGAATTGGAAGGATCGATCGCCACATCGGTGAACCCGGTATCGTTATCGATGAACTTGGCCCACTTCCAGGTCTTGCCGCCGTCTACGGTCTTATACAGGCCGCGATCCGGATTGGGGCCGAACAGGTGTCCCCCCGCCGCAACATAGACGATGTTGGGGTTGGTGGGGTCCACCACCAGGCGCTGGATGGACTGCGTTTCTTCCAGTCCCAGATGCGTCCAGTGCGCGCCGCCATCCGTCGTGCCCCAGACGCCATCGCCGATCGACGAGCTCTGCCGGTTGTTGCCCTCGCCCATGCCCACGTAGACGATGTCCTTGTTCGAAGGCGCTATGGCGATCGAACCGATCGATTCGTTTGGCATATTGTCGAACAGCGAGTGCCAGTAGTTCCCGCCGTCGGTGGACTTCCACAAGCCGCCCGTGGCAAACCCGACGTAAATGGTCATAGGATCCTGCTCGGATCCCTCGATGTCGTCCACGCGGCCCATCATGGTAGCCGGCCCGATGGAGCGGAACTCGAAACCCTTGAACAAGGGATCGGTAGAAACATTCGGCGACGGACCGGTGGGCTGCCCGCCTCCGCGTCCTTGTCCCCATGCCATGCTTGCAGTGCCCAAGCAAACGGCAGCAATCATCAATATCGTCGACCAGCGACAGCGCAAAACGGGTGCGCGCATACTTGTGACCCTCCCTAGAAGCAACTTCGGATGTCCAGCGATCATGCACACTTTATCACAAACTAGCGGGGTAGGATTAACACTCGTTGCCGTCCATCCCCGCAAACAACCGGTACCCTACCCGCTTCGGCGCCAGCGAAATCTTTTACCGATTCCCGGCCTCCTGTGGCAGAATGAGCGTAGTGCCATGCGCGACAGGACCTCGGCTTTCAACACGGCCGTATTCATCCCAAGCCCGCATCTGAGCGATGCCGTCAACGGCCGCATCGTGCAATCCGAGATCGAAGGGGGCGTGCATCTCCGCGATCTCACCCCCGGCACGGTTCTCGAAGTCCGCACCCAAAACCGCGCTTACACGATTCAATACCGCGGTTCCGGGCAGGCTCTGATTTCCGGCCACCCCGTGTTCTGTCCGGAACCGGTCCTGGTGAACATCCACGGCTCCACATGGGGCGGTTCCATGCTCAAGGAGCGCTACATCGGCCGCGGCATGTGCCTGGAATTCGGCCACCCGGCTCATCAGCCCATCACAACTTCGGTGATCGTGGAAGTTCGCGAGAGCCGGCCCAAAGCCGCGTGACGGCCGCGCTCACCTGGCGACCGCTTAGCGGCCGCGAAGCGCGCTAAGCTAGGGATTCAGCTCTGGAGGTCTTTTTCATGAAGATTTGCCCGCAAACTTTTCGCGCCCTGATTTTCTCTTCGTGCGCCGCTCTGCTGTTCAGCGTGCCGGTGCGCTCCGACGAAGGCATGTGGACCTTCGACAATCCGCCGCTCAAGCAGTTGCAGGAGAAGTATCACTTCACGCCCACCCAGCAGTGGCTGGACCACGTCCGCCTCTCCTGCGTGCGGCTGAACGACGGCGGTTCCGGCTCTTTCGTCAGCGCCCACGGCCTGCTGCTCACCAATCATCACGTGGCCCGCGGCCAGTTGCAAAAGAACTCCACCGCCCAGCACGACTACCTCAAGAACGGCTTTTACGCCGCCACGCCCGATCAGGAAATGAAGTCGTCCGACCTCGAAGTCAACGTGCTGGTCTCGTTCGAAAATGTCACCGAACGCGTGGCTGCCGCGGTGAAGAAGGCCGCCAGGCCCGAACAGGAATTCGCCGCGCGCCGCGCGGTGATGGCTGAAATCGAGCGCGAGAGCCAGCAGAAGACCGGCTTCCGCTCCGACGTCGTCACATTCTACAACGGCGGCGAATACTGGCTCTACCGCTACCAGAAGTACACCGACGTGCGCCTGGTTTTCGCGCCCGAGCAGCAGATCGCCTTCTTTGGCGGCGACCCCGACAACTTCACCTATCCCCGCTACGATCTCGACATGGCTCTGTTCCGCGTCTACCAGGACGGCAAGCCCATCGAGAGCAAGGACTATTTGAAATGGAATCCCGCCGGCGCGGCCGATAGCGAGTTGGTTTTCGTGGCCGGGCACCCCGGTTCCACGGCGCGTCTCGATACCGTTGCGCAGCTCAACGCTGTCCGCGATCTCACGATGCCCCTCACCATCAAGAACCTCAAGAACCGCATTGCGGTGCTCGAACGCTACTCTTCGCTCGGCGAAGAGCAGGCGCGACAGGCCGGTTCCACTATTTTTGGCCTCAACAACAGTCTCAAAGCGGATGATGGCCGGTTACGCGGACTGCTGGATCCCGGCGTGATGGCCGCCAAGCAGAAGGACGAAGCCGATTTCCGCGACAAGGTGATGAACAACCCGCAATGGAAGGCCGAGTACGGCAGCGCTTGGGATGCGCTCGCGGCTGTCGAAAAGGCTGCCGCCCCGCGCACCAGGCAACGTCTCTTGCGCTCGCTCGATTCCGGGCTCGCCACGCTCTCCACCACCATTGTGCAGTATGTGGCCGAGATCAAGAAGCCGGATGGCGAACGCCTGCCCGGCTATCACGATGCGCAGCTCGAATCCACGCGATTGCGCCTGTATTCTCCGGCCCCGATTTATCCCGCCATGGAAATCGCGCGCTTGACCGGCTCGCTCGAGCTGGCGTTGGCCGAGCTCGGTCCCAACGACGCCTTTGTGAAGGCCGTGCTGGACGGCCGCTCGCCCCAGCGGGCCGCCACGGAGCTAGTCAACGGCACCACCCTCTCCGATCCCGCGGTGCGCCACAAGCTGGTGGATGGCGGGGAAACCGCCCTGGCCGCTTCCAACGATCCCATGATCGTTATGGCGCGGCGCCTCGATCCCATACGCCGGGAGCTCAACAAGTGGTTCGAGGATCAGGTGCAAAACGCAGAGCAGCGCGCCGGTGAACAACTCGGCAAGGCGCGTTTCGCCGTCTACGGCAAGACCACGTATCCCGATGCCACCTTCACGCTGCGCCTTTCCTACGGCCAAGTGCAGGGCTATCCCATGAACGGCACCAAAGCGCCGGCCAAGACCACGCTGTTCGGCTTATACGACCGGGCCGCAGGCTTTAATTATGAGGGGCCGTTCTATCTGCCCTCGCGCTACCAGGAAGGCCGCGACAAACTCAACCTGGCCACGCCGCTCAATTTCGTCACCACCAACGACATCATCGGCGGCAATTCCGGATCTCCAGTGATCAACGCCAAGGGTGAAATCGTCGGCCTGATCTTCGACGGCAACATCGAATCCCTGGTGGGCGACTTCGTCTACGACGGATCCGCCAACCGCTCCGTGGCCGTCCACACCGCCGCCATGACAGAGGCCCTGGGCAAGCTCTACAATGCCAAAAGCCTGGTGAACGAACTGACTGGCAAGTAAGCGCCTTGGAACCTACTTTTGCACCCAGAGAGGCTTCTTGCCACTCCGAATCGCCTTGGCCGATTCCTGCAGGTAGCCTTTCTCCGAGACGTTCATCTGGGAAAAGCGCTCCAGGAATTCGGCCACCGAATCGCGTTCGCCATCTCTGAACAGCCACTCGGGCAGCTTGAGGGAGAAGTCCGTCATGGAATAGGCCAGTTCTTCCGTGCCAGGCGCCTTGGAGGCATCCAGCATGAACTGAACCGCGGCCTTGCGGTTGCCGGCGCGCATCGCGAGCAGGCCGAGGACCATGTTGGCGTTGTAGATGGCCGTGCCATAGTCGGGATCGTTGCGGAACTTCGGCGCCAGTTGCAACGCCTCCTGGGCGCATGTTCGAGCCGTTTCGAACTCCGCCTTGGCTGCAGCGGGGTCGTGCCTGCTGGCGTCAACCTGTTCGGCGCCGGTGTAGGCGGCTTCCGCCAGCAGCGACATCCGTAAGTACCTCTGGGCTTCCGGCAAGGCCGCAAGCACCTGGTACTGGGCCTCCAGGGACGAGCCCTGGGGAATGATCGCGACCTGCCCGCCGCGGTCCAGGAATCGAACGTTGATCGCGACCTGATGCGCCAGGATCGATTGCGGATCCAGTTGCAAGGCTTTCTCAAGGTATGTCCTTGCCAAGGCGACCGGATCGAAATCGATACTGTGATTCTCAAACAGGGTCCGTCCCCACTGGCCCAACGATTCCGCCGTCGTGATCAGCAGCGTCACGTCGGTAGAGAGAGTCAGCTTTCTGCGGATCTCCTTGGCGTACGCGCCGTGCGCATCGGCCAGACTGACGGAACGAACCACGCCCTGGGCAGTTGTGGCATTGGCGCCTACCAGGATTTCGTAGTACAGCCGACCCAATTCCCCGCTCCAACGGCCTTTGGGCTCCAGTGCCTGTGCACGCAAAAGCATTTTCTCCGCCAGCGGTTTATCGTTTACACGGAAGAACCGGGCGGCGCCGGATAGAATCGAGACGGCAGTGTCGGGCCGCTCCACTCGCGCGAGCCAGAGCTTCCTGCCCTCTTCGTAACCGGCGGGATCGGGATCCTGGTCGCCCGGCGCGGTGAAAATCCGCGCTCCCCAGGAACGCGTGGCCTTGGCCTCGGGATGATGCTGGATCAGCCACACAATGTGTCGCCGGCGGGCCGCAATCGTGGCCTGCTGGCCAACCACCTTGTCGCCGCTGTTCAAGTAGAAGATCAGGAGCTTGTTTCTGGCGAACAGGTTTTCGGGGTCCTTGTCGACGGCAGCTTCCAAGGCCGCCACCTGCTCAGGCTTGAGATCCCCAGCCGGCAGACTGAGTTCCGAATCGCCAGTTTCGACTGGCCGGCCGGCAGCGCCTTTCGGACTCCCCGTGGCCGGCTGCGACTGCTGACGGCACCCGGCCACCAGGGAAACGGCTACCAGGCAGGCGGCAAGAATAGCTCTGTTGGTGCGCGATGAGCTCACGAGCAACCCCGCTCTTGCAGCGGTGAGGCAATGGCCCTCTGATCCCGGGTTTTCCGGCGGCCTACTTGGAGTCGCTGCCGTCAAAACTGACCGTCATGTTAATCGCCCGGCCAATTTCGTACAACGACTGAGCTTGTTCAGCCGTGCAGCGTTGTCCGTTCGTCTGCACGCACTTCAAGGTTCCGTCGGACGAAGCGAGTGAGAGGGTCTTGATGGCGCCCAGAGACGCACGGGAGCCCTTGCTGGCCATCTGGGCCGCTGCCGCCAAGTCGTGCACGCGTTGCGAGGTGCATGCTCTGCCGTTCGGCCCCGCGCATTTCAGCGTCGGCTGGGCTGTCGGGGGCGCCACGCGTGCTCCCGTTTGCCCCATCGCTCCAAGAGCCGCTACCAACGACAGCACCACAGTCATCATGATTGGTTTCATTTTCGTTGTTTCCTCTGTTCCATTTACAGTTTTGAGGCCCGGCCGGCGAGTCTTCGCCGGAATTGCCGCCCCTGCGGCACCTACGCCCTGGCTGCCCTCCGCCGGTTCATGATCACACCCGAGGCCAGAAGGAGAATGGCACAGAGCAGGAGGCCAACTTCTGAAAGCGTCGGTACTGTTGGTGGTGGTGGAGGACCGAGAGTGATGGTGTAGTCGGCGGAGAGGTCTTCGACCAGCGGAGCAAATCCGCTAGGCGCTCCCGTGATGGCTGTGTCGGAGATGAAAGCACCTGTCGTTCCATTCCACGTAGCGATCTTGCCGTTATAGATGTCGGAAGTCAGGAAGTTGGTCCCGTCATAGGCAACCCCCGACGACCCGCCGTAAGCGGGAACGAGGAAATGGGCGGTCAGCAGAGTGCCGTTGGTGTCGTAAATGTCGTAAGGGCCTGCCGGATCCCCCTCGTTCGAAATCAAGCGGGGAGTGACGCCGCCTTGTAGAAAGTACTCAAGCCCGTCACAGAATGACCCACAATTGGCAAGGTGGACCGTTTTGAGCAACGTTCCGGTCGGGCTATACAAGAATGCCTGATTGGTCCCGCTGTAATCGCCGATCCAGAAATTGGTCCCGTCAAACGCCATGGTCGAAAGGGCCGTCGCGCCTGCGACCGTGAATGACGTACCGTGATCGGTGTGAGTGGCTATGGTATAGGAAAAAACCTGCGGGGTGCCCGCAGACGTGTAGTACATGGTCCCGCCCACTACCACCACACCGCGGCCGTTGCTTCCACTCAAATTCGAGAGCGTGTCCGTTACGGCAAACGTTCCCGGAGTCATCACGAGAACATAAGGTGTACCGTCCGCATTATTGCCATAGATGTTGCCCGTAGCCGCCGAGGCTCGCGCGGAAGGGCCGAAATGGCGCACCCCCAGGAAAACAAGAAGGAGGCATCCCGCCGCCATGAGAAACCAGGAAAGTCTTTTCGTCATTCTTTTTTTCTCCTGCCCAACGTTCTTTCGCTCGACTGCAACCATGAGTTAAAGTACGAGCCGACATCCCGAACTTTGGCCCCCGTGGCCAAGCAACCATCAGACCTAGTAATCCATAATACTACCCGGCTTAGTTTTTCGCACTAAATCTTTCGCTTTCTTGCAGGAATCTTCTTCGCCTTTTATTCGCTATCGACCCGGAGCTCGGGTTCACCAGTCACCTGCCGATCCCGCCACGGTAAACTGAAAGGCCATGTCGATTCTCGATTTCCTGCTGGGCCGCCCGCTCTCATCGCGTGAAGAGCAGGGGCAGCGGATCGCGGCGCTGGCGGGTATCGCCATCTTCGGGCTGGACGCTTTAAGTTCGGCGGCCTATGGGCCGGAAGCTGCACTGACCGTGATGCGGCCTCTCGGCGCGTTGGGAAGCCAGTACCTGGTCCCCATCAGCCTCGGCATCATTGCACTCCTGACCATCGTCTTCTTCTCCTACCGCCAGACCATCGAGGCCTATCCGGGAGGTGGCGGGTCTTATACGGTCGCGCGCGAGAACCTGGGGGCTTCGGCGGGCTTGCTGGCCGGGTCGGCCCTGATGATCGACTACATTCTGAACGTGGCGGTGGGCATCTCGGCCGGCGTGGGTGCGCTCGTTTCGGCGGCGCCATCGCTGCAGACACACACGCTGTCGCTATGCCTGGGAATTCTCGCGGTGATCACGCTGATCAACCTCCGCGGGCTGCGCGAAGCCGGACTGATTTTCATGGCGCCCACGTACCTGTTTGTGGGTTCACTGGTGCTCGCCATTGGCATCGGCATCTTCAAGACGCTGGCGGCCGGCGGCGAGCCTATGCCCGTGGTGGCGCCGGCGGTCTTTTCACCGCAAACCGCCGCGGTCGGATGGTGGCTGCTGTTACGTGCCTTCGCCAGCGGATGCGCGGCTCTGACCGGTGTGGAAGCCGTGAGCAACGGCGTCACGGCTTTCCGCGAGCCGGTGGTGCAATCGGCGCAGCGCACGCTCGCGACCATCATCGCGATCNNCCGGGTTACCAAAGCATGTTGTCGCAACTGCTCGGCGCCATCGCCGGCCGAGGCGCATTTTACTATGTGGCCATTTCCTCGGTCGTGCTGGTGCTGGTCTTATCGGCAAACACCTCCTTTTCGGATTTCCCCAGGGTCTGCCGGGTCATCGCCGAAAGCGGTTATCTGCCGAATTCGTTTGGCGCGCGCGGGCGCCGGCTGGTCTATTCCGAGGGCATCGTTGTGTTGGCGGTGATCTCGGCGCTGCTGCTGGTTGTCTTCGGAGGCGTTACTGACCGGCTGATTCCGCTGTTCGCCATCGGCGCATTTCTAGCCTTCACACTTTCGCAGGCCGGCATGGTGGTGCATTGGAAGCGCACCGGAGGCCGGCACGCGCGCCACAGTATTTTGATTAACGCGGTGGGGGCCACCGCCACGGGCCTCACCGTGGTCGTGATCCTCGCCGCGAAATTCATGGAAGGGGCGTGGATCACCGTCCTGCTGATTCCGCTGCTGCTGGCGGCGATGGTGGCCGTCCGCCGGCACTATGACTGGGTTACGCAGGAGATTGCCGCGCCGCTCGAGTTCAGCCCCGGCAAGCCGAATCCGCCGCTGGTGGTGCTGCCGGTGCAGCGCTGGAGCCTCATCGCGGCACAGGCCCTGCGATTCGCGCTGAATATTTCCCCGGACGTGCGCGCCGTGCACATCGAGTGCGAGGAGAGCGACCGCCTGGTGAAAGAATGGCAAGACCACGTGGCGCGTCCGGCGCGGGAATCGGGCCTGCAGGAGCCGGTGCTTGCGGTGATCGAGTCTCCTTACCGCTTCGTGGTCACGCCCATCCTGACATTTATCCTGAATCTGGAGCGCGAGAATCCCGGACGGATTGTGGCGGTGGTGATTCCGGAACTGGTGGAGAACCGGTGGTATCACTACATGCTCCACAACCAGCGCGCCGCCTTACTGAAGGCGCTGCTGATGATGAAGGGAAACGGACGTATCGTGATAGTCGANNACGATGGCTAGCCTGGAATGAAAATGCTCCTGGCGCCCACCACTTCGCAACCCGAGGGCAACTCCACGGGTGTAGCGGACTTGGTAAAAAAGGCCAGGCCCTTGTAGCTGACCAGGTATTGATAGTTGGTGGAGAACACTCCGCCCTTTGCGGTGACCACCAGTGGATCTTTGACCCGGTTCAATATCTTGGAGAATTCCCCGGGATCGACCCGCACCAAAACGCCCGAGGCTTTGATCGCCTGCGCAATCGCCGCTCCCGCTGCAGCCGCCGCATCTGCCGCCATCTGACTCCTCCGGAACGGATCTCGTCACCTACTCATCCAGTGTAGCCCGCCCCATCGGCTGTTGTTGCGTCATGCAGTGCAGCGCGCCCAGCCCCCAGATCAGCTCGGTGCAGTTGATGCCCACCACTTCGCGGTCCGGGAAGACGTGCGTCAGGGTGGCCAGCGCTGCGCGGTCGTTGGGATCGTTGAAAGTGGGCACTAGCACCAGCCCGTTGGCGATATAAAAATTGGCGTAGCTCGCCGGTAGGCGCTGACCGTCAAAAACCAGCGGACGCGGCATCGGCAGTTTCAACACGCGCAAGCCGGCCGCGCGCAGCAGCGCGTAGTTCTCTCGCAATGGCTCGTAATTGGCATCCGACCGGTCCGGCTCCGCCGCCAGCACCACAGTATCGGCGGCCACGAAGCGCGCCAGATCGTCCACGTGGCCGTGGGTATCGTCGCCCGCAATCCCGTTGCGCAGCCAGATCACGCGCTCGGCGCCCAGCCAGCGGCGCAACCGGCCCTCGATTTCCGTGCGGCTCATCCCGGGGTTGCGCGCCTGCACGTCGCTCAGCAGGCACTCTTCGGTGGTGAGCAGCAGACCCGCGCCGTTGACATCGATGCTGCCGCCTTCGAGCACCATCTGGGAAGCGAAAAGCGGCAGCTTCAGCCGCTTCGCCACGTAGGCCGGAACCTTCGAATCCTTTTGCCAATCGTCGTACTTAGCCCAGGCGTTGAAGCGCCACCCGGTCAGCGCCGTGTCTCCACGGCGATTCTTCACAAAGATGGGTCCGTAGTCGCGCGTCCATACGCGATTGGTGGGGCACGCGAAGAACTCCACCGCGCTCTCTTCCGCCCCCACCTTGCGCAGCACGCGCCGCGCCTGCTCTTCGGCCGCGCGGCCCTCCACCAGAATCCGCACGCGCTCCACGCGGCTCAGCTTACGAACGATCTCGCCGTACACCCAGGGGATTGGCGCAAACCGCCCCGGCCAGTCGTTGCGGTTGTGCGGCCAGGCAATCCAGGTGGCTTCATGCGGCTCCCATTCGGCGGGCATGCGGAGGCCGCGCGGGCGCGGAGGGTCCGACCTCAATCCGTCACCCGGTTCAAAATGGGAGCGTAAGCGTCGATCCGCCGGTCGCGCAGAAACGGCCAGTTGCGCCGCACTTCTTCGATGCGCCGCGGGTCGCACTCCACGATCAGGGTTTCCTCGCGGCTGTGCGACGCCTCCGCCAGCACTTCCCCGAACGGATCGCAGACAAACGAGCCGCCCCAGAACTCGATGCCTCTTTCGGCCGTGCCCTCGTAGCCCACGCGATTCACCACCGCTACGTAAACTCCGTTGGCAATGGCATGCGCCCGCTGGATGGTGCGCCACGCGTCGTGCTGCGCTTTCCCGTACTGCTGCTTCTCCGCCGGATGCCAGCCGATCGCCGTCGGATAGAAGATGATTTGCGCGCCGTCGAGCGCCGCGAGGCGCGCCGCCTCCGGATACCACTGATCCCAGCAGACCAGCGGCGCCACGCGCGCGTAACGCGTATTGAAGGCGCGGAATCCCAAGTCGCCGGGAGTGAAATAATACTTCTCGTAATACAGCGGGTCGTCCGGGATGTGCATCTTGCGATAGGTCCCGACGAGCGCACCGTCCGCATCCGTCACCAGCGCCGTGTTGTGGTAAACGCCCGCCGCGCGGCGTTCGAAAACGGAGCCGACGATGGCCACTTTCAGTTCGCCCGCCAGCTTGCCGAAACTTTCGCTGGTCGGTCCGGGCACCGGTTCCGCCAGATCGAAGTTACCGGCATTCTCCTCGCGGCAAAAGTACTCGCTGCGGAACAACTCCTGCACGCAAATGATCTGCGCGCCTTTGCCGGCCGCCTCGCGGATGCGCCACTCCGCTTTCGCCAGATTCTCGTGGGGATCTCTCGCGCAGGCCATCTGGATCAGGCCGATGCGGAATTTCGCTTGCTGCACATCCCCATTGTAGCGGCGTATGATTGCATTTTGATTCATCGTGCTTTGGTTCTCTTCGATATTGACGGCACCCTGACCCGCCGGGCCGGGCCCCATCACCGCGAAGCCTTGGTGGAAGGCATCCGCCGCGTCACCGGCCTTGAGACAACTACGGAAGGCATCCCCGTGCAGGGCATGCTCGATCCCGTGATCCTTCACGAAATGATGCGCCGCGCCGGCGCCGCGCCCCAGTTCATCCGCGCCGCCATGCCCGAAATCCTCGCGGCCGCCGAGCGCTATTACCTCCGCGTCTGCCCGGACCTCCGCCACAAACACTGTCCCGGCGTCGAGCCGGTGCTCCAGCGCCTGGCCCGCCGCGGCGTCCTGCTCGCCCTGGTCACGGGCAACCTCACGCGCATCGGCTGGCGCAAACTCGAGTGCGCTGGGCTGCGCGATTATTTCCGGTACGGCGCTTTCGGCGAAATGGCTAAAACGCGCGGTGGCCTCGCAGCGCTGGCCATCGCCGAAGCGCGCCGCCGCCGCTGGATCGACGCAGAGACGCCGATTTCATTGATCGGTGACGCCACTTCCGATATTCTGGCGGCGCGCCAGAATTCCATCCGCTCCATCGCCGTGCGCACCGGAATCACCCCCGTCGAGGATCTGATCCGCGCAGAACCTCACATTCTGCTACGAAATCTCCGTGACCTGCGCCTCCGGATGGTGGAAACTTGAAAGTTGGGCGTCCTGGAATTCATCCCGGCCACACGGAAGCTGCTGCGGCACCTGGCAGCCGAGCCAGACGAGTTCGCCGCAGAATATAACATCCGCCTTCACGAAGTCGCGCAGCCGGTCGCACAGCAAAGCCTCACTTTCATGAAGAGTTTTCCCTACGAGACCAAGCCAGAGTGGTTCGGCTACCTGGTAGTGGAAGAAGCCACACGTCAACTGGTCGGCACGTGCAGCCTGAAGGGCCCGCCTGTGGATGGAGTGGTAGAGATCGCCTACTATTGCTTCCCCGGCTTTGAAGGGCGCGGAATCGGAACGGAGATGGGCCGCTTCCTGGTGGAGCGTGCAGGCTCTCTACCCGACGTCACCGCGATCATCGCGCACACCGCCGCGGAGCGGAATGCCTCCACCCGCATCCTCGAAAAAATCGGGATGAAACTCGCTGGCGAAGAGGAAGAGGACGGCATGCCGGTGTGGCGCTGGGATTTCCCCTTGCCAAAAGGCGAATAAAAGGCGAAAATGGAGTATGGCATTGGTAGGCATTGCTCGAATGGCTTCCCAGAGCGAACTGCTCGAAGCCAAACGCCAGGTTCAATACTTTGAGATCCCCACCCGCAGCATCCTCAACCGCACTCGCCCCGGGATGCCGTTTCAATGGACCATCAACCCCTACCGCGGCTGCGAATTCGGCTGCAAATATTGCTACGCGCGCTACACCCACGAATTCATGGAGATGCGGCCGAAGGATTTCGAAGACAAGATCTACGCCAAATCAGCCACTGCGCACCTGTTGCGGCAGGAGTTGGGCCGCCTTGACCGCGAGGACCACATCGCCATCGGAACCGCCACCGATCCGTATCAGCCCGCCGAGCGCCGCTACCGCCGCACCCGCGCCATCCTCGAAGTCTTCGCGCGCGAACGGGGCCGCTACGTGGGCATCACCACCAAATCTGACCTGGTGGTGCGCGATCTCGACCTGCTCCGCGAGATTGCGCGCTCCAACGTACTGGCCGTCCATTTCACCATCACCACGCTCGACGAAAAACTGGCCCGCCTCCTCGAACCGCTGGCGCCGCTGCCGGACCTGCGGCTGGTCGCGGCGCGCAAACTGAGCGCGGCAGGGATCTGCGTCGGCGTGCTTCCCAACCCGGTGATGCCGGGACTCACCGATAGCGAAAAATCGCTCGACCGGCTGGCCTACGCTGCGCGCCAGGCCGGCGCCATGACCTTTGGCGGCGGCCCGCTCTTCCTGGGCGCGGCCGCGCGCAAGGTCTTCCTGCCGTTTTTGGATCGCGAATTTCCGAGCCTCGCTCCGCGCTACCGGGCCATGTACGAAGGCCGCGTCCACCTCGGCCGTGCGTACAAAGTAGCGCTGGCCGCGCGCCTCGACCGCATCCGCGACCGCTATGGCCTGGCCTCCGGCTGGATCGAATATCGGCCCGAACTGTGGGCAGGCCAGGAGCAGGGGGAGTTGTTTTCGCTACAGTGAAGTCTGCATGGATCTGGCGGACTTCGACTACCAACTGCCCGAAGAGTTGATCGCCCAGGCGCCGCCCACCGACCGCGCCGGCGCCCGCATGTTGGTGGTCGACCGCCGCACCGGCCGCTGGGAAGATCGCCTGTTTCGCGACTTTCCCGAGTATCTCCACCCCGGCGATTGCCTGGTGCTTAACGATTCGCGCGTCTTCCCGGCGCGGCTCTTCGGCCATCGCGCGGGCCTGCACGCGCTGCCGGTGGGAAAGAACAACCCCAAGCGGCGGGAATTCCTGAGCGGGGACGTGGAGGTCTTCCTGCTGCGCGCCGTGAGCGCCGATGGCCGCGATTGGGAGGCGCTGGTCCGGCCCGGCCGCAAATTGCCGGTTGGCGAAAGCATCCGCTTCACTCCGGACCTCGAAGCCGAAATCGTCGCCCGCGGCGAATTCGGCGAGCGCACCATCCGCTTCGCGGGTGCGTCCGACCTGTTCGCGGAGTTCGAAAAGATCGGGCACGTCCCGCTGCCGCCATACATCAAGCGCCCCGACGCCGCGGCCGACCGCGAAAGATATCAGACCGTTTTCGCGCGCGAGAGAGGCTCAGTGGCCGCGCCCACCGCCGGGTTGCATTTCACGCACGAAATCCTCGACGCCAGTCGCGCGCGAGGCGCCGCAGTGGCCTACGTCACCTTGCATGTCGGCCTGGGCACGTTTCAGCCCCTGCACACCGAGCGCGTGGAAGACGCTCATCTGCACACGGAGCGCTATTCGATCACCGAACCGAATGCCGCACTGATGCGCGCCGCCGCCCGCCTGGTCGCCGTAGGAACCACCAGCGTCCGCACTATGGAAAGCGCCTGCCCCACAACCACGCAAGCCCTGACGCAACAAAGTGGGACAGACGCTTTCGTCTGTCAACCCGGCGATCTCAGCAATACAGCTTCTGAGGGAGCGGTGCCCACCCGGCGAATGTTTCCTCGCGGCCAGGCAACTAGCGGCGAGACCGACATCTTCATTTACCCGGGCTACGAATTCCGCGCGGCTGGCGCCATGTTGACCAACTTCCACCTGCCGCGCACCAGCCTGCTGCTGCTGGTCTGCGCCTTCGCCGGGACGGACCTGGCGCTGGCGGCATACCGTCACGCCGTAGAGCAGCACTATCGATTTTTTTCGTACGGCGACTGCATGCTGATTGTGTGAG
>PLZX01000245.1:0-18106 GCA_003152325.1 Bryobacterales bacterium
GGAGATGTCGAAGCACTCGATGCGGGCCGGCGGCGCCGGCAGGTTCAGCGCATCTTCGAGCGCCTGCTGGATGGCCTTCGACGAGGGCTTCAGCACGCGGAACCGCGCGTCGAAGCTGTGCTTGGCGTTGGTATCCACCAGGTCGAGCATGGCTTTCTTCTGCCCGCGCTGCGGGGTGTGGATCTCCACCCGGCGCTCCCGCTTTTCGGAGAGCAGCTCTTCGAGCGCCTCGCGGTCTTCGAAGTCTACCGGCACATGGATCGCCGCGGGAATATACTGCTGGTCGAGGTAGAGCTGCTTCAATAGGGAAGAGAAGAACTGCGGCTCGTCGAATTCGGCCTGGTCCTCCCAGAACAGCTCGCGCCGGTCGACGATCTGCCCGTGGCGCAGGTGGAAGATGTTGAGCGCCACCAGCGGCGGCTCGGCGTAGCAGGCCAGGATGTCGATATCATCACCCTTGGCGGCCGACATTTTCTGCCGCTCCTCAATCTCTTCCACGGTGGTGAGCAGGTCGCGCAGCGCGGCCGCCTCTTCATAGCGCGTCGCCTGGGAGGACTCTTCGATGCGCGCGCGGAGCTCGCGGGCCAGGTCCGAGTGCCGGCCTTCCAG
The DNA here is from genome assembly GCA_003152325.1 of Bryobacterales bacterium. GTDB lineage: Bacteria > Acidobacteriota > Terriglobia > Bryobacterales > Bryobacteraceae > PALSA-129. Next base: position 610 of record PLZX01000245.1, read on the forward strand.
GAACAGTTTCACGTTGCGCGCCGCGGCAGCGTATGCCTCGTCGGTGGTCAAGCCTTCCACGCACGGGCCCAGGCAGCGATGGATGTGAAACTGCAAACACGGCTTGGGATGGAAGCGTGTCAGGTCCACCTTGCAGGACGGCACTTTAAAATGGCGGTGAATGAAATGCACCAGGCGGTACGCCAGGTTGGCGGGAAAATAGGGGCCGAAGTAGGTGGCGCCGTCCTTGCGCAAACGGCGGGTGACGTAGACGCGCGGATATTTTTCGGCCGTCAGCTTGATGTAGGGGTACGTCTTGTCGTCGCGCAGCAGGATGTTGAAGCGCGGCTTGTATTGCTTGATGAGGTTGTTTTCGAGCGCCAGTGCTTCCTTTTCGTTATCGACCTCGATGTAATCGATGTCGCGCGCTTCGGAGATGAGCGTGCCGGTCTTGATGTCGGCCAGCTTGTCTTCCGAAAAGTAGCTGCGCACGCGGTTGCGCAGGATCTTGGCCTTGCCCACGTAGATGACGCGGCCGGCGCCGTCCTTATATAGATACACTCCGGGCGAGAAAGGAAGCTGGGATACCTTGTCGCGGAGTTCCATCGGGGGGAAGCTATACTTCAATTATGTCACGCTGGATTCCGATACTGCTGCTGGCCGGCCTGGCGCCACTTGCGGCACAGGACCAGACAAAGCCGCCGACGGCTCCGCCCGACAAGCAGGGAGAACTGAAGGACCGGCCGAAGCCGAAAACTTCCGGCAAGCAGATGGTGCCGGCGGAGGAAGACAAGTCGTTCCTGAGCGAAGCGCATTCGTTCAATCCGCTGCAGTCGCAGAAGAGCGTGGAAATCGGCGATCAATATCTGAAGAAGGGAAAGGTCCGGGCGGCCGCCAATCGCTACGAGGACGCCACCCTGTGGAACGACGGCAATGCCGGAGCCTGGCTGAAACTGGCGAAGGCGGATGAGAAACTGAAGGACACCGCCGGCGCCAAGGCAGCCTATACCAAGTACCTGGCGGTGGCTCCCGAAGCCAAGGACGCCGCCGAGATCCGCAAGCAGCTCGAAAAGATGAAATGAGATGCCCCCACAATTGGAGACGGAGCGGCTTCTCCTGCGGCCGGCGGAATTGTCCGACGCGGAACAGACGCAGATCCTGTTCCCGCAGTGGGAGATTGTGCGGCTCCTGGCGAACCATGTACCTTGGCCCTATCCGGCCGCCGCCAGAGGCGCCTACACCAAATACCTGGCGGTGGCCCCCGAAACCAAGGACGCCGCATTTCGCACGCTGCCACTTGACGGGTACGCCATCCGCCGTTGCGGAGCCAAGACAGCCTTTTGCAAGAGAGTGGCTCATCGTTTAACAGTCAAGAGCAGGTTCGGCTGAGAAACGGCGGCGCCGACCTCCACCCAAACCGGTCTGTCACCGTCGGGGGCATCTGGAACAACAACGTTGAATTGGTAAAGGCCGGGGCTGACAAGACCGGAAAACGAGGTCGAGGCTGCGAGGCCCCCTATTCGCACGGTCACCCGACTAGCCAATGGCGCAGGAGTGACCAATTGGCCGATCGGTTCGGGGGGCGTTGTAGGCCCAAAGCCGGTACCATAGAGGAGAATCGTGTCGCCAGGCTTGGCGGGTGCACTTGGACTAATGTAGACCCCGTCTGAGCGAACGGCCGCCACATACAGGCCCGTCGGTTCGCTGAACGCGAAGAGAGCAGGTGATAACGCGCTTTCAGAGGCGCTTGCCATATTGCTCGTTCCCTGTGTATTAGTGACCTGAACCTGCACTGGGCCAATCGTGGCGTCATCTGGAGCCAACACGTTCAACTGTATAGGGCTGACATAATACACATACGCAGATTTCCCATTGACACTAACCTGGACTTCGTCCAGTTTTGTGGGCAAGTTGTTCCCTGAGAAGTCCGAAGACTGCCAGATCCGTGTGGTTGTCGAGAGGTTCGAACCTTCTACCGTAATCCATGCCCCCGGAGCGATGCCCGGCAGGAAGCTGGCTCCATTGACCACTCCGCCGGTAAGTATGAAGGGGTTGAAGGATCGTACATACAGCCACGTAGCTCCCGCGAGACCGGCATCTCCGGGTCCGCCAACAGCGATTGTACTTCCATCACTCGATATCGCCACCGAAACGCCTTCACCGGGTATGCCTGCGGCGCCGGCGCCTACCAATGGATCGCCAGATTGGCCCCACGTGCCTCCAGTGCGTGCGAACGCCCAGGCAGCTCCGGCGCCGGTGGGGGCGCCCACGACGGCAGTATTTCCGTCACCGGACAATGCCACTGACGAGCCCTGATTCAAGGCCACGTCAGACGCGCCGGTTCCAACCAACTTGCCCTGTTGCACCCACATGCCGCCCGTTTGCGTAAAGACCCAGGCAGCTCCAGGGTAAGGTGCACCCGCGACAAAGGTGTATCCGTCCGCAGACAACGCGACGGAGACGCCGAATCCGCTATTCACGCTTGGGCCCACAATTTTGTCGCCTTGCTGGCTCCACATGCCTCCCGCTCGGGTAAATACCCACACTGCTCCAGCGTTGCTGTCATTCGGGCCTGCCACTATCGCTGTATTTCCATCAGCGGACAACGCCACGCGGCCTTGCGACGCAGGGCCGTTGGCTCCGCTCCCAATTAGTTTTCCGCCTTGTCGGCTCCATGCATTGCCCGAGCGCGTGAAGACCCAGGCTGCTCCAACGCCGTTATTGTCGAGAGGGCCGCCCACCATCGCGGTGTTGCCGTCTCCCGATAGCGCCACGGAAAGGCCCTGCTGCGCTGGCCCGATGGCGTTCGTTCCAACCAGCTTGCCGCCCTGCTGATGCCACGAGCCGGAAGAACGCACGAACACCCACGCGGCGCCCGAGTGGTCGTTATCTCCGGGTGCGCCGACAATGGCCGTATTCCCGTCTGCCGATAGCGCCACGGATAAGCCTTGTGACTCGTACGGTCCGACCGCGCCTGTACCCACCAGTTTCGAACCTTGTTGAACCCACGAATCGCCTGCTCGCGTGAAAACCCAGACCGATCCGGTCAAGCCATTGTTGTTGTCGCCAGATCCACCCACAACAAGGGTACTGCCGTCCGAGGATAGAGCCACCGCAGTGCCTTGCTCCGATTGACTGGTGCCACCATTGCCAAACAGTTTATTGCCTTGCTGGATGAACTGTGCGTTCGCTGTCAGGAGAAGGGCGTTAGCGGTTATCGCGGCGAACAGCGATCCGGTCATAAGGTTCCAGGGTACTAAAACCTGAATTCGATTCATATCTAAATCATCTCAGAGTACGACACTGGTATGGAGAAGCTCGCAATGCGCTGCATCCGGCTCGGATGACACCAACTTTTTAGTTCTGGCGAGAGGGCGAAATGACGCTCCGGGCGTGTTCTCGCCCACTCGGAAAGAGTTTCAAGAGGACGTATAGTTGACTCGTGGCAGTGCCTGCGAGCGCCGCCTGGCGGGTGGCCACCCGCGGGTAGTCGCCCTGTGTTTAGCGAATCCCCTGGCCGACGTTCAGACTGACCGACTGCCTATTCCGCGGCTCGCCGCATGCGTGGCTGGTCCGGCTGCCGACCCGCGCCGGTCGGCCCAATCGGCTGAAAGCGCCAGCCAGGAGAATTTGGGATTGGCTGGGCGGCGGGGGGCGAGAGTGCGCCTTATAATCGTCTGAAGATGCCCCCACAACTCGAGACGGCGCGGCTTCTCCTGCGGCCGGCGGAATTGTCCGACGCGGAACAGACGCAGATCCTGTTCCCGCAGTGGGAGATTGTGCGGCTCCTGGCGAACCATGTACCTTGGCCCTATCCGCCCGATGGGGCGCTGACCTTTTATCGCGACATCGCCTTGCCGGCCATGGAACGCGGAGAGGAGTGGCATTGGACCTTGCGGCTAAAGAGCGCGCCCGCCCGGATGATCGGCCTCATCTCGCTGATGCGAACCCCGGAGCACAACCGCGGATTCTGGCTGGGGACGCCCTGGCACGGCCAAGGACTGATGACCGAAGCGTGCGACGCCGTGACCGACTACTGGTTCGACGTGCTGCACGAGCCGTTGCTGCGCACTCCCAAAGCGGCCGCGAATCTGGCATCGCGGCGCATCTCGGAGAAGCAGGGCATGCGGCTGGTCTCCACCTGCGAGGGCGAGTACGTGTCCGGCCGGTTGCCTGGCGAGGTTTGGGAGATTACGGCCGAAGAGTGGAAGGCGCGCCGCGCGACATAAGAGTGGATGAACGCGGCCCCCGGCACACACCCGGCGAGCCGAGCAGTTGCCGCTGATGCGCCGGCATTGCTATAATCGGACTTCGATCTTAGCAGGAGATTTCTGTCTTATGGCACAAATATGCGATGTATGCGGTCGGGGGCCCAGGTTTGGCAACCGCATCAGTCACGCCCACAACGTCACCAAGCGGCGNNTGGAACCTGAACTTGCAATCGGTTCGCGCGCTGGTGAACGGCGCCGGGCGCCGCCTTCGCGTGTGCACCTCGTGCATCCGCAACAATAAAGTCCAGAAGGTCGCTTAACCCGCGATCGAATACCGCTTCATCTTATTGATCAGCCCNNCGGCGATCATGCGTTTTTCCAGATCGGCCACGGCCTTCTTGAGCGAGACCTCTTTGCGCGGCACGGGAGGCGGCAACGCCGGCTGACCGGGCGGCGCCGTGGACACTCCCTCCCACAGGTCGTCCTCTGGAATGATGCTCTGGTGGGTGATGGCGGCGAGGCGCATCACCTCATTGCGCAACTGGCGCACATTTCCCGGCCAGGGAGCCGTCAACAGGCGGCGCAGAACGCCTTGCGAGAATTCCATGGCGCCGCGTTTGGTTTCACGGCAATACTCTTCCAGAAAATGATTGGCTAAGAGCGGGATCTCCTCGCGGATCTCGCGCAGCGGAGGCATGTGGATGTGGATGACCTTGACGCGATAGTAGAGGTCTTCGCGGAAGCTGCCGCGGGTGATTTCGGTTGCCAGGTCTTTGTTCGTGGCGGCCAGCAGGCGCACATCCACGGGAATGGGGGTTCGGCCGCCGACGCGTTCGAGCACGCGCTCCTGGAGCACGCGCAGAATCTTGGCTTGAGCGGCCAGGCTGAGGTCGCCGATCTCATCGAGAAAAAGAGTTCCGCTATCGGCCCTCTGAAACAGGCCGGCACGCGATTCGACGCCGGTGGCGACGCCCTTTTCGATGCCGAACAGCTCGCTTTCGACCAGTGTGTCCGGCAGCGCCGCGCAGTTCAAGGCCACAAAGGGCCGGCGCGCGCGCGGGCTGGAATAGTGAATGGCCTTGGCGACGAGTTCCTTCCCCGTGCCGCTTTCGCCGGTGACCAGAACATTCACCAGGCTGTCGCGGATGCGTTCGATGAGGCGGACCACCTGCTGAATCTTGACGCCCGCGCCGATGATGCCGTGAACCGAGAACTTGCCGACGACCTCGCGCATCAGGTTGGCGTTCTGCTCGGCCAACTGGTCCTGGTTGCGGCGCAACTCGCCGATCAACTGGGCATTCTCAATGGCGATGGCGGCGTGGGAAGCCAGGGCATCGAGGGCCGCCTCATCGCGCGCGCCGAACGCGCCGGTGTTTTTGTTGAGGGCTTCGAAAGCGCCGACGATTTCGCCGCGCTGGTTGCGGACGGCCATCGCCAGCACGTTACGGGTGCGGTAGCCGGTTTGACTGTCGATCGCGTTATAGAACTCGGGATGGCTGTAGGCGTCTCTGACGTTGACCACCTCGCCGGTTTGAACGGCCTTGCCGGCAATTCCCATGCGGGCGTCGAAGCGCAGGATCTCATCGGAGCCGAGCGCGACCTTGGACCAGAGCTCGTTGTGTTCGCGGTCGAGCAGGAAGATGCTGGCGCGGTCGCAATCGAGTAGGTGGGTGGCTTCGCGGACCATGAGGTCAAGGAGCGCGCCGATGTCCCGCTCAGAGTTCATCTTCTGGCAGATGGTGAGCAGGGCGGCGAGTTTCTCATGCAATTCCGGTTGCATCGGCCCCATGGCGATTTCAGTCTACGCCATCGGGATGCTTGTGTCTACTAAGTTGACATGGTGACCACGGAGTTTGCGAATGTCAAGAATGTGGACAGCTACAAGATGGAGCTATTTATTGAAAACAAATAGCTTATCCTTGCTTTTGATTTGGCATGGCGACTGCACTAGAGGCAACGTTGGGTAGCCAATCGGTTGGGGACCGGGCGAGTGATCGGAGGAACACTCGTCCAGGCCTCATCCGGGCCTGCCTAATGATGAAGCACGCCTCGTAGAGCCTGCATAACGGAGGATGGAAACGGGCCCCAAGCATCCTCTGTGCCCGCTACCGGCCCGCGCAGACAACCCCGCAATAGGGGCCTGTGCCATCGCAAGAATGGCACAGGCCCCGACTTCTTCGTATAGTTAAGAGAAAACCGATGGCGGCCGGGCGCATCCACGAGTACCGCGTAAACAACCGCTGGACGGGCAATCTAGGCGAGGGAACGTCTAGTTACCGCGCCTACAGCCGAGACCACGAGTTGAGCGGGGCGGGAAAGACGGCGGCGATCCCGGGCTCCTCAGACGCGATGTTTCGAGGCGACGGCGCTCGCTACAACCCCGAAGAACTTCTGGTGGGCGCGGTGTCCGCCTGCCATATGCTGTGGGTGCTGCACTTGTGCGCGGACGCGGGGGGTGGTCGTAACGGAATATGTCGACGAATCCTGGGGCGAGACGGTGGAGCACGCGGACGGATCGGGCGAGTTCCGGCGAGTGGTTCTGCGGCCTCGAATGACGATTGGGGATGCCAGTCGAATCGGCGATGCGGTGGCGCTACACAATCGGGCTCACGAGTTTTGCGCCTTGGCGCGATCCATGAATTTTGCGGTGGTATGCGAGCCGGCAGTGACAGCGGAGCCGCAGGAACCCTCAGAAATATCCGAGTTTTCTTAGTACTCTAAAGTTAACTCGTACTAGAACATAATCAGTACATTCGTATAGTAACTAAAGTAGATACTCGGCTGTACCATGAGTACATGCGAATCGCAGTATTGGCTCTTTTTATCTGTGCCGTGACGTGCCCGGCAACAACCCTGGTGGATCCGTTTCACCTGCCCCAGACCGGCTGCATCTACACGACAAGCCCGCCCTATGACGGCGGATGCGACGTGATCGGATCGGAAATGAACTACGACATCCAGATGGCGAGTGTGGTCATCTCGGGCAACACCGCGACGGTATCGTTATACTTCAATACCGGTGCAGAGGCGCTAGTGGGCGGCCAAATGGTACTCGGCTCGTTTTCGGATGCGGGAGACACGCTGATTGTCGGGGACCTGTTTTTCTACAGCCCGGACGCCGTAATGGATCCCTCGGACCCGAAGAACGTGATCCCGAGCGCCTTACAGTATGCGGTTCCGCTGGAGGGCCATAATGCGCTGACCGCCGGGAGCCTGTACCAGGTGGGCGCCACCGAAACGGCTCAGACGGCTCTGGCCGGCTCGAGTAATTATTATCGCCGGGACGAGACGGTGCTGATGACCAGTGGAACGTTGGCCGGCAGCGGCGCCGGAGTGACGGTAGCGAACTATGGCGATGGCACGACGAGCGCGTTGTACCAGGTGACGGTGTCGTTCCAGACGACGGACGCTTTCCTGAGCCTGGTGCAGAACGGGCAGATCGGGATCTTGTTTTCCTCGGCGGATTGCGCCAACGACGTGATCCAGGGCGCGGTGGATACCAGGGCTCCGGAGCCGCAGCCGCTGGCGCTGATCGCGGGCGGGCTAGGATTGCTGCTAGGAGTGGGCACGTGGCGCCGGCGGGCAACGCGCAAGACGCGGGCGGCGTAAGGACCGCGGCCATGGCGCCGCCGTTCGTGGCCTGCTACATACCGGCGATGCGGGCAGCGCTTGGCCGCCGATGAACACAGATAAACGCGGATGGAAAAGAATCATTTGATCTGCGTTCATCGGCGTTCATCGGCGGCTCACAGGGCTTTCGCCGACACTTACTCGATCACGTGGATGTTCTTCTTCGCGCACATTTCCTTGAGGACTTTGGGCCACACGGTGGCGCTGACCTCACCCAAGTGCGCCTTGCGAAGAAGCGTCATGAGGGTCCGGGACTGGCCGATGCCACCACCGATGCTGAGCGGGATTTCGTGGTTGACGATGGCCTGATGATAGGGGTACTTCAGGAAATCGAGCTGGTTGGTGAGCGTGAGCTGCTGGCGGAGAGTTTCGGCGTTGACGCGGATGCCCATGGATGACAGCTCATGGCGGCGGCGGGTGACGGGATTCCAAACCAGGATGTCGCCGTTCAATCCGTGCATGGTGCGGCCCTCGGGCGAGTGGGTTTCGGTCACCCAATCGTCGTAATCGGCGGCGCGCATTTCGTGGGGATAGCCATCGGCGAGCGTCCATCCGATGCCGATGATGAAGACGGCGGGATACTTTTGCAGGATGGCGGTCTCGCGCTGTTTGCGGGGGAGATCGGGATAGAGATCGAGGATCTCTTCGGCGTGCAGGAAGGTGAGTTGCTCGGGGAGGTTGAGATAGCGCGGGTCCTTGAGTTGGGGGAAGGCTTCCTGGACGTGCTTTTCGGCTCCGGTGAGGACCTTCCAGATGCCATTGACAATGAGCTTGAGGAAGTCGAGACTGCGCTGGTCGGGAGTGATGGCGCGCTCCCAATCCCACTGGTCTACATAGGCGCTGTGGTCGTGGTCGAGGAAATAATCCTTGCGCACGGCGCGCATATCGGTGCAGAGGCCTTCGCCCTGCTGCATGCCGAACCGTTGGAGGGCGACGCGTTTCCACTTGGTGGCGGCCTGAACTACCTGGGCGTCGATGGGGTGCACGTCGCGGTCGTTCGAAATGTGGAACTGGATAGGGGTGCGGGAGCCATCGCGGTCGAGATAATCGTTCACACCGCTATCGACATCGACGATCAACGGGACGGTGACCATCATGAGGTTGAGCTCTTTGCAGAGGTTTTCCTCGATGTAATTCTTGGCGGCGAAGATAGCCTTCTGGGTGTCCTTGGGGTTCAGCAAGGAAGAATAATCCTGGGGAAGGATTTTTTCGAGTTCGGCGTAGTTGCCAATGCCGGGTCCAGCCAGGTCAGCCCTTTTGTCGGCCAGGGGATTCATATAAAGACCTCCGGATATACTATAGCCGATGGCGCGGGGAGGCGCGCTCCTAGCCTACTTGTGCTGCTTGACGAAGAAGTCCAGCATGGGGGCGAGGGCGGGGACGGCCACGCTGGTGTGGCTTCCTCCAGGGACTTCCACGTAGACGATGTCGGCGCCGGCTTTGCGGCCGGCTTCCACCATGCTGCGGGATTGGGCGACGGGGACGGTGCGGTCGTCGTCGCCATGGGTGACGTACTCGGGGATGCGGCGGATTTTGGCCATACCGTCGGGCGAGCCGCCGCCGGAGATGGGTCCGAGAGCGGCAAAGAGATCGGGATGATTCATGGCGATACTCCAGGTGCCGTAGCCGCCCATGGAGTGGCCCATGAGATAGATGCGCGTGGAATCGATACGGTAGCTGCGCTGGACATCGGCCATCACGTCGAGTGGGTCCTGCTCAGCGGTGCCGCGATACATGGAAGCGGAGTCGCGGCCTTTGGGGCAGGCCACGATGAAGCCGACGCGCTCGGCCTCCCGTTTGATGAGGCCATTGGAGTACAAATCGGAGTCGAAGAAGGTGTTCTCGTCACCTCCCATGCCATGGAGAGCGATGAGGAGCGGCGTTGGTTTGGCTGCATCGTATGACTGGGGAACGAAGAGCCGGTAGGGCTGGAGGGTGTCGTCCCCGGCGGAACGGTACGCGCGCCGGGAGTCGCCGCGTTTGCCGGCGAATGGCTCCTTGCCGGCGTCGAGCGAATCCAGAATGGCATTGGCGGCGGCGAACTCTTCGCGGAAATTCACGCGAGCAGGATTGAACTCGCCGGCGTCTGCGCGTTCGTAAAGGGCCACGGCGTATTCGGCGGTGGCGAGGCCTTCTTTCCTGGGTGCCTTGGCGAGGCGGGCGCGCAAGCGCGAGACGGGCAGGGAAAGGGTGTCGATGTGCAGGGGCAGGCTCTTCACGAAGGCTGCGCGCACAGCGGCAGCGGCGGGATCGTCGGCGGCGGCGATGCGAACCTCAATGGTGTAATCGCCAGCGGGTGTCCCGGATAGAGCCACGCGGGTGGTGAAGGGAGCGGCCATGGGGTCGACGGCGACGGCGGCGCCGAGGGGCTTCGGCGCGCGGCCGTCCTTCTTTACCGGGACCAGCACAAGCGACGCGCTCAGCTTGATTTTCGCGGCGCGCGGGGTGGAGTAGAGCGGCGTGAGCGTGACCGTGACCCGCGCGCCGGGTTCTATGATGGCGTGATCGAGTTTGCCCTGGAGCGAAGAGGCGAACTCGAGGGCCGGCGTCCACGGAACGTTCCGCATCACGGCCAGGCCCTGATATAAGAACCGAAGCGCGTCGCCATATTGGCCGGACCGGTTGGCTTGCTGGGCCTGGCGGCCGAGTTCGTCGGCCTGGCGGCGCTGGTCGTCCGTGAGCGGGAGGGTAGCTTTCTCAGTATTGTAGGTGACGGAGGTGCGCAGGACCATACCGGCGTCCTGGGCGGAAAGGACCAGTCCAGAGGCAAGGACCAGTGAGAGGGCGATGAACGGCAGGGAGCGTTTCATGAGGGTCTGGGCGTAAAGCAGTAGTATATGCCGTGAATTTGAGATAGTCCACGCCAGGGAGGATAGTTTGTTATACACTGTCTGCTACGTTCCGGCTCACGGTAGGGTTTGCTGCGGCGTCGATAGCACCGCAGGAACGTACAAACTGACTGTCAAATAAGTTCGGCTGCCGGCTTTGGAAGCGCTTCACCGCCGCGCTGATCACTTGACAGGCGAGGGAAGAAACTCTTCCGGCGAGAGCGCGCGGCGCGTGATGCGCGCCACGAGGACAGCTCCTTTGAAGTAATCGCGACGGTTGATGCGCGTGCCGATGGAACTGCGGCCCGCTCCCTGCGGCTTCACGTGCAGTTCGCCCGCGCCCTGCAGCACCCCATCGACGTAGTTGCGAAACTCGCGCCCATCGTAAACCGACGCGATGTGGTGCCAGCCGCCCAGCGGATGCAGCTTGGTGCGATCGAGCAGGGTGCGCGATTCGGTCCCCGAAATGGCGAAGCTGTCCAGGCACCAGCGGTCGCCATCCACGCGAATTTCCTGCAGCATGCGCGTGCCGGCATCCTGGCCGGTGGCCGGATCGACTTCCTGCAGATGGAAGAAGCGTTGCTCGGCTGCGCCGCCGAGGTCGGGACGGAAAATCACTTCCCAGGTCCAGGTCTCCGCTCCGGCAAGCGGATGCACGTTGACGTAAATCGCATCGTCAACGCCGTTGAACTCGACCGCTTTCCCCGCCGGCGTATCAATCACGCGCGGATGGCCGAGGACCGTGGCCGGATGCCCGCCGATCTGATCGATCCGGTCGAAGCGCCAGACTTCACTATCGGCCGCCGACAGACTCAAAGCGCCGGCCAGCACAGCCGTAAAAGGAGCTTTCATGTCGTCATCATACGCTACTGGGTTGGGGTACTCATCCGGAATGGAACAACGTGGACCGATCTCGGCTCAGGGGCCGGATGCTATCTTTTCAGACCGCGCGGGGTTAATCTTATCGGTTCTGGTTTTCAAACTGAAGGAGAAGCCCGTTCATCGTATGTCCAAAAGAAACGTTGCACTTCTATCTCGAGCGTTGGGGCTGGCGGCCCTTTGCCTAGTGGTCGCCGCAACCTATGCGGCAGCCCAGGGGCGTAATGGAGCGAACCAGGCGCCGGCTGGACCTTGGATGAATCAGGATCTGTCAGCCGACCAGCGCGCCGACCTGGTGATTGGGCAGATGACGCTCGATGAGAAGATTCAACTCGTGCATGGCGGAGAAGGCGGCGGCCCGGCCGCCGGCGGACAGCCGCAACCGAGCCGTTCCAATGGAGGCGCCGGCTGGATTCCGGGGATTCCGCGGCTGGGGATTCCCGACTTGAACATGGCCGATTCGGCCGTGGGCGTGACGCGCGGAGCGGCGCGTAGCCGCTATTCGACGGGGCTGCCGTCGACGATTGCCGAAGCGGCGTCGTGGGACCTGAAGCTGGCATACCTGTACGGGACGGTGATTGGACGCGAACTGCGCGATCAGGGATATAACATGTCGATCGGCGGCGGCGTGGACATTACGCGCGAGCCGCGGAACGGCCGCAATTTCGAATATCAGGGCGAAGACCCGATCCTGGCCGGGAGGATGATCGGGCAGCTCATGAAGGGCGTGCAGGATCAGCACATCCTGGGCGACATAAAGCACTACGCGTTGAACGACCAGGAAACCGGGCGCAACATCGGGAACGCGATCCTCGACCAACGCTCCATGCGCGAGACGGATCTGCTGGCTTTCGAGATTGGACTGCGCGATTCGCAGGCCGCGGGCGTGATGTGCGCCTACAACAAAGTAAACGGCGACTGGGCCTGCGAGAACGATTACCTGCTGAACCAGGTTTTGAAAAAAAGCTTCGGATTCAAGGGGTGGGTGCTCTCTGATTGGGGCGCCACGCACAGCACGTCGAAAGCCGCGCTGGGAGGCCTGGACCAGGAAATGCCGGGCAGCACTTATTTCGGAGACGCGCTCAAGAAGGCGGTGGATGGCGGCGAAGTGCCGGTCGCGCGGGTCAACGACATGGTGCACCGGATTCTGCGCTCGATGTTCGCGTCCGGGGTGATCGATAATCCGCCGGTTCAAAAGGTAGTCGATGTGTTCCAGGGCCTGGAAGACGCGCAGCGCATCGCCGAGGAGTGCGTGGTTCTGCTGAAGAACGCGAACAACCAGTTGCCGCTGAAGGCCGGCATGATTCGCTCCATCGCGGTGATCGGCTCGCACGCGGATGTGGGCGTTCCTTCCGGAGGCGGCTCGGCGCAGGTGGATCCGCCGGGAGGAAACGCCGTTCCTCCCGCACCGGCCGTGCCCGGAACGGNNAAGGGGTCGGATGTAGCCATCGTGTTTGTGAATCAGCCAACCAGCGAAGGGCGGGACGTGGCTAGCTTGTCGCTGCCCGATAACCAGGACGCTCTGGTGAGCGCCGTAGCGGCGGCCAATCCGCATACGATTGTGGTGCTGGAGACCGGCGGCGCAGTGAGCATACCGTGGATCGACAACGTGGCCGGCGTTCTGGAGAGCTGGTATCCGGGCATCGGCGGAGCGCAGGCGATTGCCAACATTCTGTTCGGCGATGTGAATCCATCGGCCAAGCTGCCGGTGACGTTTGCGCGGAGCAGTTCGGACCTGCCCCACGCCGTGATCGCGGGAACCAACCTGCAACCCCAGCCTCCCGCACCCGGCGCGGCCGGGGGCGGACGCGGCGGGCGAGGAGGGTTGCCGCCCTTCGATATCCCTTACAGCGAGGGACTGAAGGTGGGGTACAAGTGGTTTGACGCCGAAGGCAAAGAGCCGCTGTTCCCGTTCGGGTATGGCCTTTCCTATACGACGTTCGCGTACTCAGGGATGAAGGCGACCATGGCCGCCGACGACTTGAGGGTCAGCTTCACGGTGAAAAACACTGGCAAGCGCGCGGGCGCCGAAATCGCCCAGGTCTACGTGGCGCTGCCCGCGGGGACGGGCGAGCCGCCGAAGCGGCTGGTGGGCTGGGAGAGAATTCAGCTCGCGCCGGGCGAAAGTCAAACCGTGACGGTGAGTGTCGAGCCGTTGTTCCTGTCGATCTTTGATGTGGACAAAGACGGCTGGCGGCTGGCGCCGGGCGAGTATCAGGTGATGGCGGGTGGGTCTTCCAATAGCTTGCCCCTGAGCGGCGTGGTGAGGATTCCGGGAGATTGATCCCTGCGCGGTCAGGGGAGCACGGCGGTGCCGCGATGGGCCAGGACTTCGGCACGGAGGGCGGCTTGGTCGGTCAGGATCAGACGCTCCACGGGGGTGTCGTGCTGGAAGTGCGAGCGCACGATCTCCGGGATATCCGACGGTTTCACGCCGGCATACCAGATACCTTCGGGGTAGACGACCATGTTGGGTCCGTGGGCGCACAGGCCGAGCGAACCGCAAACCGTGATCTGGACTTCATCTTCGAGAGCATGAGTGGCGATTTCGCGGCGCAACGCGTCGATGACCTGGGCTGAGCCATGACAGGAGCAGCACGGTGCGTCCTGGGACTTCTTCTGGTCGCAGACAAACACGTGAAGACGGAAGGGCTCCATATTTGGATCTCCGGTAGACAGAGTATCAGACTTGCACGTCCGGTTTGAAGGGAGTGAGGCGGCGCGGGCGGGAGATTACAATGAAACGTTCCATGAAAATTCTGATTGCGAATATCGGGAGCACATCCTTTAAATACCGGCTGTTCGATATGAACGGGATGGTGGTGATGGCGCAGGGGCGCATCGAACGGATCGGACAGGCGGGGAGCGCGTGCCCGAATTACGAGGCGGCGCTGGCGGAGTGCCTGGAGGGAATCGTGGGGCCGGGAAAGGCGCTCGCGAACCTGGCGGAACTCGCAGCGATCGGATTCAAGGCAGTGCATGCCGGGCCATTGGGCGGCGCGCGCCTCGTGGATGAGAGCGTGCTTCAGGCGATGGAGGAATACCGCTTTCTAGCCCCGGCGCACAATCCGCCGTACATCGCGGCGATGCGAGCGTTCCACAAAAGGCTGCCGGAGATGCCACTGGTGGCGCTCTTCGAGACGGCCTTTTTCGATTCGCTGGACGAAGCCACCGTCACGTATGGCGTGCCGTATGCGTGGAAAGAGGAAGACGGCGTGCGGCGGTACGGCTTTCACGGGGCGAGTCACCGGGCGGCTAGTTTAAGGGCGCGCGAACTGGCGGGCGGAGAAGGCGAAGTGCGGCACATCAGTTGCCATCTGGGCGGGAGCTCGAGCCTGGCGGCGGTTCGCGGCGGCGTGGCCGTGGATACGAGCTTTGGGATGTCGCCGCAATCGGGCTTGCCGCAGAACAACCGGACAGGCGACCTGGATGTGTTCGCGGCGCTCTACATGATGGAGAAGCACGGGATCGGCGTGCAGGAAATGGCGCGGAAGCTGGCGAGCGAATCGGGACTGGCGGGAATTGCGGGCGGCACAGGAGACATACGCGACCTGACGGCCGGAGCGGCGGCGGGCGACAAGCGAGCGCAACTGGCGCTGGACGTTTATATTCGCGCGGTGCGGCACTACCTGGGTGCGTTCCTGGTGGAGTTGGGCGGCGTGGACGTGGTAACGTTCAGCGGCGGCATCGGGGAGAACAGCGCGGAAGTGCGGGCGGGAGTCTGCGCGGGGCTGGCGGAGTTCGGGATCGTGCTGGATGCGGAGCGCAACCGGACGGTGAAAGGCGAAGGGAAGATTTCCGCGGACGGGTCTAAGGCGGCGGTGTGGGTGCTGCCGGCGGATGAGGAGATTGTGGTGGCGAGGGCGGTGGCGGAAGTGCTGAGGAGTAGGGGGTAGCGACACGGATTGGGCCGACCAGCCTTCATTACACGTTTATCGATCACAGATTGCATGCGCTACTTCAAAGAGATTCACGCTTAGCTGCTGCGGCCTGTTCTTTCCATCGTTGAACGTTCACGCCCATCAGGAGGAGCCAAAGCGCGAGTGATATCTCAGCAATCCCCGCTGGGGCCAGAATGTAGGGGAAAAGATAGGCCCCAATGCCGGGTGGAAGGAGGTTCGCAGAAATGTTGACCAGATAACCCACCCCTCCAACCGCCAGTAGCACTCCGAGAATACGCGGGAAGAAGCTAGATCTAAAAAAAAGGTAGCCGGCTACGATGCAATGAAGGCCAAAGAACACCAAAGCGATGTCGAAGCCGATGGTATGCAGCCTGATGAATGTTACCGCGACCGCCCGCAACTGATCGGGCCGGAAAGGGGTCAAGTACTCTCCGCCGCTCATAAACAGCAAGGGCGCAAAGTGGTTGAGCACGTTGGCGCCTGCTATGCTCACGTAAGCAAGCCTGAAGAATGCTGCGAGCAAGGCCAGGCGCCTGCTAACTGGCTTGAGCAGTTCATAGAAGATCAGCGCCACGCCGATGTCGCAAGCGTACACGACCAGCTCGGCGGCGCCCCCAAGAGAATACAGTGACTTTGAGGCCATCATCTTGGTCGCGGTCACCGCCGCATCACCGCGCATCAGCCCGGAAGGAACTACGGGGAAAGGGGCAAACACGGCCCCAACTATGATGATTACATACAAGCTCCCCGCGATTCTGGCCTGGAGATTCGTCGAGGCTTCTGCAATTCCCTCGCTCATTTGGTACCCCTATTGGAGCGCCACCAATCGTGGTGACGCGGAATATCCGACGATCTAGCTTCCACCGAGTCTATATGATTCGGCGCTCCGCGACACTACGGCGCGAATAATGAACTGGGTATACCGCGATCCTGAACGCGCTTCGGCGTTTCTGCTCATTGGCGCGAGGTAAACGGGACGGACGCATTTTTCTGCGAATCTCCGCCGCCACGCGATACATTGTTTTCATGCCCCGCCGTCCCCGCGGCGTGTTCCCAGACTAATCGACCACGGGAGGCGGCATCAGCCCACGGATTGCGGCCCGAACCTTCGATGCCAGCGCAAGAGCCCGTTTGGCGTCGTTCAATTGCGCTTCGCGCCAATCATCAGCGTAGCGAATATTGACGGCCTACGGATTCAGTTCGGCCAGGTCTTCGACCAGTACTGGAAAACGCTGCTCCAAAGGAATGAGTGCCGCGAGCGTTTGAAGATCGTGGGTTCGGGGTGCCTGAATGCCCAGGTAAGTGAGCAGGCATTTCAGATACTCTTCGGCGGCCTGCTGGCAATGAAAACAGACCGTATCGAACGGGCAACCTTCCTCGATTGCCATGATCCGGTTTGCCGCTTCGAGATCATGCTCCGCTTTACGAACCCATTGCCGGAGCACTTCAACAACCTCAGGCGGCACGTTCATATAGGACTTTGCCTTCACGCGAAGCTGGCCAGTACACGGTATTCACCACGTTCCGGTAACGTTCAAAACGGAAACTGGTCGAAACAACGATATCCATGGGGCGGGGAAAGTCCACGAGCGACGCGTAGAGTTCCGCCGCACGCTTGTTTGGATCGGCGACCTCTGAAAACAACACCAACAAGTCGATGTCGCTATCCGGACCGGCGTCGCCCCGGGCGCGAGAGCCGAAAAGGATGATCTTGTCCGGGGAGAACCGCTCTGCGATTCGCCGGACCAGATCGTCCAGAGTTGCCTGGCTTTCCGCAACTTCGCTCATGGTATTCATGATAACGCGCACCGCAGCCATCAACGCGCGGTGGCGTCGATGGCCGGGTATTCGGGAATTCAGGGGGGATTAAGTTGCCGGGGCGCTACCCGCCCTACCGCGCGATGAGGCGAACGGGCGCCAGAATGCCCGACGGGAGCGATTGCAGGTTGTTCATGTCCTGCGCTTGGAAGCGTTCGCCGTACTTGGCGTTCAGGGCTTTGTAATCGGGCAGCGGACCCTTGGCCAGTTCGTTGATGGCGAGGTTGGCGACGGTGATGCGAATGGCGTT
>PLZX01000245.1:18119-27573 GCA_003152325.1 Bryobacterales bacterium
GTGCCTTCGCCGAAATTCAAATACAGAGCATGATGGGAGGCCAGCATGGACTGCGGAACCGTGACGGTAGTGTCGTAGGTTTTTTGGCCCGAGAAATTGACCCAGGAGGCGGCGTCATTCCACGGGCCGGTGACGTCGATGGGCGCGGGAGCGGCAGCGCTGGGCGCGGCGGCGGACGGGGTGCGGTCCTTCGAAAAGACAAGGACGCGGGATTCGTAGGGCGCGAGATCTAGATCGAGTTTGGAACCGGCGGCCTTCGAAACCTTGGCGGTGAAGGGATCCCACCAGGCGGCGTCGGGAGCGGTGGCGCGGAAAGCGGCGGCGGCGTGCACGGGGTGATTGGAAGTGTTGGCCAGGAAGTAGACGTCGGCGAAATCGAGCTTGCGATGGATGAAGCCGATTTCGGGTGCGGTGGAGAGGTCGGGGGTGAACCACTGGTGGAGCGACTGGCCGAGACGGGATTCGATCTCTACCAGATGGCCGCGCGCACCGGCGCTCGCGAAGAGCGAGCGGGACAATTCCACGATTTGGGGAGTGTCGGATTGTTCCGCGAAACCGGGGGCAAGCGAAGGGGTGCGGCGCACGGCGACGAGGATTCCGCCTTTCCGGACGTAGTCTTCGAGCTTCTTGTAAGTGGCGAGCGGAATGCGCTGGATGCCAGGCAGGACGAGGACGGGATAAGGCACGCCGGCGTGCGCGATGGCGGCATCGTCAATGAAATCGAAGTTGTAGCCGGCGTCGAGGATCTGAGGCATCACGGTGGGACCGATGAGCGAGTCCATCATCTTGTTAATGGAGACGTTGCCGGGAGTGAAGGCAGCGTAGGCATCGTCGGTGGGCAGGTAAACGGCCACGTCATTGGCGGGGCGGCCCTGGCGCAGGAGGAAACTGATGCGCTGCAGGTAGAGGGTGATGTCGGGCATGACGAGCCACCAGGGGTTGTGATTGTTGAGAACGGCGGCGGCATAGAAGCGCCAGCCGGGCTCGCCGGCGGAGGGCGGCGAATAGGGCCAGCCGTGGCCAATCAATTGGTTGATGCCCTGGATGAAGTGGAGGTCGGCTTCGGCTTTGAGGTCGAGCGGGGTGGCGCGAAAGACGGGGGAGTGGAGCCATGTCCAGGTTTCGGAAGAAGTGATGGGGCGGCCGTAGAGGTGGCTGGCGGAAGCGGCCCAGCGGGTGGCGGAGAAGCTACGCCAGGGGGAGCCCTCGCCTTCGGGAAGATCGACGAGCGCGTTGCTGGAAAGGGAGACGGGCGGAGTGCCGTAGGTTTGGGAGCGGAAGAGGGTGCCGTGCTGGTGGGCCCACTCGCGGATGGGAGTGAGGTAATTGTCGTTGGCGAGTTCGGTGAGGGTGCGGCCCCAATCATGGCGGATGGCGGCGGAATCTTCGGCGGCGCCGGAAGCAAGGGCCGGCAGGTGAGGCAGCAGGTCGTAGCCGCGGCGCTTGCGGAACTCGTCGAGGAAATTGGCCGTCCAATCGGAGCGTTCGTCTTCGAGCGAGTCGCTGAAGACGGCGTAGGGAGGATTCTTGCCGAAGGCCTGGGCGAGGCGGTCGCCGACCGTGTGGAGGTGGTTCGAAATGGCGGCGCCGTCGTAGTGGTCGAGGACGAAACCCTCGGCGCCGACAGCGGCGCGTTTGACCATCATGCGGGTGTGGCCGGAGATGAAGACGAGGGTGGTGTGGGCGTGGTCGGGATCGGGGAAAGAGGCGATGAGGGATTCACCGGCGGCGAGCGCGGGAGGCGGAGCGGAGGTTGCGCCGGCGGGCACGGGGAGGTGCTCGATGCGGAGGCGCCCGGCAGCCTGGGTGATGGGAATGTGCGGGCCGCCGTAGGGCCAGCCACTGCAGAGTGTGAGATCGAAGCGCAGGCCGAGCTCGCGGGTTTTTTCGCCAGTGAAACGGAGGGCATCCAGGAAGCCGTCGGAGAGATAGGGCAGGTTGCGGATGCCCTGCTGGGGATTGTCAAGCTCGAGGGGATAGACGGACTGGACTTCGACGCCACCGATGCCGCCTTCCTTCATGGTGCGCAACTCGCGTTCGAGTTCGTCATTGGTGACGTCGGGGCCGAACCACCACCAGCGGACCATGATGCGCGCGTCGGCGGGAGGCTGTTCGAAGGCGCGGCGGAGATCGGCGATGGAGCCGGGAGACGCAGCGGGGAGGAGGAAACAGCCGGCCGCGACGAGAGCGACGACACCACACCATGAGAGGTTTGCGCGCATAGGTCCATACTACAAGGAGATGCGGGAGGAGGAGCGGTAAAACATGTTTACCGATGTGGAACGGTTGGGGCAAATGGCGAGCGGGAAACGGGGCCAGCGAGGGGGGCGATGAAGCGTAAGGGCCGTGGCATGTTTGAGTTCCGNNTCACAATTGTTTTGACGGGTTTGCCGCATACCCTTCATAGTGAAACATTAAGCAGGAAACTAACGTGATTCCCAATAAACAAACCGACTCCATCATCCATGCGCTGAATGCGTTCCAGATCGAACTGCCCTCGTGGGGCTTTGCCAACACGGGCACGCGGTTCGGGAAGTTTCTACAGCCCGCGGCGGCTGCGACGATCGAAGAAAAATATAGCGACGCGGGACAAGTACACCGCTTGACGGGGGTATGCCCGACGATCGCGCTGCATGCGCTGTGGGACCTGCCGAACGGGGTGCAGGATGTGGCGGAAGTGCAGGCGCTCGGAGTGAAGAGCGGACTGCGGGCGGGATCGATCAATCCGAACACCTTCCAGGACCAGGTGTACAAGTACGGATCGCTGGCGAATCCGGATGCGGAGGTGCGGCAGGAAGCGCTGGATCACATTCTGAACTGCGTCGAGATTGGGAAGCGATTAGGGAGCCGCGATCTTTCGATGTGGTTCGCGGACGGATCGAATTATCCGGGAACGCAGAATATCCGGCGGCGGCGGCGATGGATGGCGGAAGGATTGAAGGCGGCACACGGGCGGATGACGGCGGAGCAACGCATGCTGGTGGAATACAAACCGTTCGAGCCGGCGTTCTACCACACGGATATCGCGGACTGGGGGATGGCGCTACAGTACGCGAAAGACGCCGGACCGAACGCGCGGGTGCTGGTGGATACGGGGCACCACTACCAGGGACAGAACATCGAGCAGATTGTAGCGTGGCTGCTGGACCTGGGGATGCTGGGCGGATTCCACTTCAACGACCGGCGGTACGCGGACGACGATCTTACCATGGGGTCAATTGATCCTTATCAGGCTTTTCGCATTTTCCACGAGATTCGATATTTCGAATGGGAAAACGGGAAGACGGCGGACATCGCGTACATGATCGACCAGAGCCATAATTTGAAGGGCAAGATCGAAGCGATGATCCAGACGGTGACGACGGCGATGGAGTTGTACGCCAAAGCCGCGCTGGTGGATCACGAAAGGCTGGCGGGATTGCAGACGAAGTGCGCGCTGGTGGACGCTGAGGAGTGCCTGAAGAACGCGTTCGCGACGGACGTTCGGCCGGTGATTCGGGAGTGGGTGCAATCGAAGGGACTGCCGGCGGATCCGATGGATGCCTTCCGGCAGAGCGGCTACCTGGAACGAATCACGGCGGACCGGGGACAGCGAAACGCGGCGGCCGTCTCGAGCTACGCGTAGCGCGGAGACGCTCAAAGGAGCTCGATGCCTCACTACGCATTCAAACTACGCATCAAGGCCGACGCCATTGAAGAATACGAACGGGAACACCAGCGGGTATGGCCGGAGTTGCTGGCCAAACTCAAAGCGGTGGGAATTTCGGAGTACTCCATTTTCCGCCGCGGGCAGGAACTGGTGTTGAGTTTGCGGGTGGACGATTTCGACAAGGCCTGGGACGAACTGGACCGGGACCCGGTGAACTTGCGCTGGCAGGAGTTCATGAGCCGGCTGTTCGAGTCAGTGCCGGAAAAGCAGGACGGCGAGCGGTTCGCGATGATGAAGGAAGTGTTCTACCTGAAGTAGGGGCGGGGAGACACTGAGGAAACAAATAGGCTGGTAGAATTGTGAATCGAATTCAAGGAGAATGTCGATGTCACGTCTCTGGCTTGCACTCGCGGCCGTCAGCGCTGCAATCGGCGCGCAAGGCCAAACATCCGCGCCGCGACCACCGCAGAAGTTTGAATCCCTGGCTCGAGACATCCTGAGCGAGCTCATCGCGATCAACTCGACGCACGCACGGGGCACCACGGTCGCCGCGAAGGCTGTCGCGGCGCGTGCGCTGGCTGCGGGATTCCCGGCGGCGGATGTCGCGGTGCTCGCGCCCGATGACCATCCAGAGGCCGGCAATGTGGTGGTGCGACTGCGCGGCCGGACCAGCGAGCGACCAGTGCTATACATCTGTCACTTGGATGTGGTGGAAGCGCGACGCGAGGACTGGAACTTCGATCCTTTCCGGCTGACCGAGCAGGATGGTTGGCTGTACGGACGCGGGACGATCGACATGAAGGGCCAGGACTCGGCCGTGCTGACCAGCCTGATTCGCTTGAAGCAGGAAGGCGTGGTGGCGGCGCACGACATCATCGTAGCCTTCACGGCCGACGAGGAATCGCGCGGCTCAAACGGCGTGGAGTGGCTGCTCAAAGCGCATCGCGACCGGGTGAACGCGGCGGTGGTGGTGAACCCGGACGGTGGCGAGGCCGCGCTCAAACAGGGGCGCAAGCTTTACATCGCGGTGCAAACCAGCGAGAAAATGTTCCTTACGTTTTCGCTTGAGACGACGGATAAGGGCGGGCACAGTTCGCGCCCGACGGCCGAAAACCCGATTTATCGTCTGGCGGCGGGTCTGGACCGCCTGTCGAAGCTGCGTTTCCCGGTCCACCTGACGGAGACGACTAGACTGTATTTCGAACGGCGGGCGAGTATTGAGAATGGCCAGGTGCAGTCGGACATGCGGGCGATTCTGCGGACTCCCCCGGACCCCGGCGCGGTGGAGCGCCTCTCGTCAGTGGTCGAGACCAATATCCAGATGCGTACCACTTGCACGACCACGATGATCGACGGCGGACACGCGGAAAATGCTCTCCCGCAGCGGGCGCGAGCGACGGTGCAGTGCCGCGCGATCCCGGGAGAATCTCAGGACTCCGTGGCGGCGGCGATCCGCGCGGCGGTGGATGATCCGAAGATCACGCTTAGCGTCTTGACGCCTGGAAAACCGGCGCCCGACTCGGCGTCGAAGGTCCTGACTCTGGTGGAGAGCGTGACCCACTCGATGTGGCCTGGAGTGGTGGTGCTGCCGGAGATGAGCCCGGGCGCCACCGATAGCATTTACACGCGCGGGGCCGGCTTGCCGAGCTACGGGATCGACGGAATGTTCGATGATCTCGACGACGCACGCGCCCACGGAAGAGATGAGAGGATCGGGGTGGCGGCGTTCGGGGAAGAAATTGAGTTCACTTACCGGCTGATGAAGGCGATGGGAGAGGTGGGGTAGTTCAGGCGGGGCCGGAGAGAAGGCCGTCATTGGGATAGAAGTGGTCGACGTTTTCGGGCGTGATGACCTGGTGACTGGTGAAGATGGCGGGGGGCACGGCCTTGTTGCCGAGAATGTCCAGCGCGAGGCGGATGAGACCGTCACCATACTTTTCCGGGAAATAGGCGACGGAAGCGACTAAGCGGGTGCCGGGAGTACGGAGTTCGGCGCGGGCTTCGGTTTCGGCATTCTGGCCGACGATGGCGCAATCGGCGGCGCGGCCGGCTTCCTGAAAGGCGCGCAGAGCGCCTAGGGCGCTGGAATCATTGACGGCGCCGACCAGAATGCGGCGGGCTTTGGATTCGCGCAGGTACTTGCGCACGCGCTCGTGAGTGGTCTGGAACTGGCCGTCACCATCGATGGAAACCGTGCGGCAGGATTCGGCGATGCGGAGGGACTCGCCGATACCAACGGAAATACCACGGATGCGCGTCTTGGGAAGTGAGCCGGCGCGTTGTAACTCGATCAGTAGAATCTCATCGGCTTCGGCATTCCAATGACGTTTGGCCCAACGGCCGAGATAGTGGCCCGCCATAAGGCCGGCCTGATAGTTATTAGCGCCGAAGTAAGTGGCGCCGGGATGGGGGATGTCGATGGCGATGAAAGGGATGTGCGCCTCCAGGTACTTAGCGCCGATGGCGGGGGCGATCATTTCGTCGGTCTGGAATTCGATGATGAGATCGACTTGTTCGCGGATGAGGTAGTCGGCGCTGCGGAGGGCGATCTTGGGCTGATAGCGGTTGTCGACGACGATGAGTTCGACCTCGGCGCGCTCGGCGGCACGGGCGAGGCCGTCGCGGACTGCGCGATCGAACGAAGCCTCCTGGCCCTGCGCAGCATAACCGAGGCGGTACAACCGGCGGCGGCGCACCTCCGCGGCCAGGCGGTAATGATTCTCGCCGACCTTATCGAGGAAGCCGCACTGGTGCAGGGTGTAGAGCAGACGGAAGCACATGCCTTTGTTGTAGGCGGTGCGCTCGACGACATCGCGCAAGCGGAGGATGTCGCCGGGCTTCTGGAAAACTTCCAGCACCCGGGAGGCGTGGACGAGCGATTTGACAGTGTACCGGCTGTGGTTGGAAGTCTTCACTTGGACCCCTAAGCAGCGTCCAGACGGCGATCTCCATTGTTGTAACAGTTTTGACATTCAAAACGCAAGCGGAGAGGGAGCGCGGCGGGCCCATGCGGGGAAAGCTGCGAATTCTCAAGGTAAACACAGTGTTTGCGGAGAAATAGGCGGCTGGGGAGGGGACGCGGGATGTTCCGCATTACAAAAAAGGTGGCGGGATGGGCGAAGCTGGTGGCTGTTGCGGCCCGCAACGCCTTACAATACAGACTTTGCACCGAACGGTAATCTTATGACACCGAATCCCGCGCTTGGCGTGATGTTCCACTGGCTGGGTGGTCTTGCATCCGGCAGTTTCTATGTTCCGTACCGCGGCGTGAAGCGATGGTCGTGGGAGACGTATTGGCTGGTAGGCGGCTTCTTCAGTTGGATCATCGCCCCCTGGGTGTTGGGGACGATCATGACGAACGATCTTCCGGCGGTGCTCCGCGAGACGCCGGGGAGCACGATTTTCTGGTGTTATTTCTGGGGCCTGTTGTGGGGGCTGGGCGGGCTGACGTTCGGGTTGACGATGCGGTATCTGGGCATGTCGCTGGGGATGGCGATGGTGCTGGGATACTGCGCGGCGTTTGGGACGTTGATGCCGCCGATCTTCGACGGCGTGTTCGGCAGCAGCGTCTTGGGGACGGTGTCGGGCCGGGTGATTTTGCTGGGCGTAGCGGTTTGCCTGGGAGGGATCGCGTGCGCCGGCAAGGCGGGCATGTCCAAAGAGAAGGAGATGTCGGCGGCTGATAAGCAGAAAGTCATCAAGGAATTTAATTTGAAGAAGGGCGTGATAGTGGCCACGTTCTCCGGCGTGATGAGCGCGTGCTTCTCCTATGGTTTGCGGGCGGGCGACCCCATCAAAGCGCTGACCCTGCGCCATGGAACGACGACACTGTGGCAGGGCCTGCCGGTGCTGGTGATCGTGCTGCTGGGCGGATTCACGACGAACTGCATCTGGTGCGTGGCGCTGAACATCCGCAACAAATCGGGCCACGAATATTTCAGCGGCGGACGGGAACCGGAACGCGCGCCGATGGGGTGGAACTATTTCTTCTCGGCGCTGGCGGGAACCACCTGGTACTTCCAGTTTTTCTTCTACACGATGGGCGAAACGCAAATGGGGAGGTACAAGTTCTCAAGCTGGACGCTGCACATGGCGAGCATCATCATTTTTAGCAGCCTGTGGGGGATCGGGCTGCACGAGTGGCGCGGGGCGAGTACGCGAACGAAGATGTGGCTGACGGCGGCGCTGGTGGTGCTGGTGGCATCGACGATGATCGTGGGTTACGGCAATTACTTGGCGGTGCCGGCGTCATAGGGCACGAGGGTCGCTGCGTAAGCGTCACAGGCCGCCGTGGAACCGTCCGAATGCGTGGGCAAGCATTAGCGACATGATCAGGATGCCCGCCCCGAGCGAGAGCACGTGCTGGGTCTTGCGCAGATTGAAGCTACCCACACGACAGACGAGCAGGTAGCCGACGGCAAGGTTGAAGAGGCCCCATAGGACATTGACCATCGAGGAGGACAAGCCTATCCCGGGTGGTGATGCGAAGGGGCTCTGGAAGGCATGCCCCGAGATCCCATTGCCGAGATGGGGCAGGGTGTTCGCGAGGAATGCGCCCCCGAAGAAGTACGCCACATAGTGGTACCAGCGCATTGTTGTTCCCTTCTGGCTGCCAAACCAATCGTAGCAAGTCTCAGGAGTCCGCCTCTCTTTTGCTCCTTATTGGCCGTGTGGGGCCGCCGGGCGGTGGCCGGCGGATCCGGGAATCGGGCTGCAGCGCGCGGACGAAGATGTGGCTGACGGCGCTCGTGGTGCTGGTGGCGTCGACGATGATCGTGGGTTACGGGAATTACTTGGCGGTGCCGCCGTCATAGGGCGCGACGTCTTTAGCTTTCGGGGAGAAAAACGGCGCCAGGGGATCGGCCGCAAGGGCCTTCAATCCTGCGATGACGCATTCGGCATTGAGTTCGGCGCCGGCTCGGCTAGTGTGAGTGTGAGGGTCGCCGAAGAGCGGGTCGACTTTCTCGGGGCCGAGCGCATCATAGCGGCGCGCGATGATTTCGTTGAGATCGACGAGCGGGACGTCCTCGGATTGAGCGACGGCGGCGGCCCAGCCGGCAAAGTCCTTGAGGTTGCGCTCGATCTTGCCATCCTTCCAAATCTTGCGTGGGATGAGGGTGCACATGATAGGCACTGCGCCCTTGGCGCGCGCGCCAGCGATGAAGGTTTTCAAATACCAGCCGTAAGTGTGAACCACTTCGTGTTGTTTGGTGATGGGGTTGTCGATCTCTTTGGTTTCGTCGCCGACGCCGGGGATGGTGCCACGCGCGCGTGCCGGGTCGTCGAAGGAACCACCATCGTTGTGGCCGAACTGCATCATGACGAAATCGCCGGGNNCCGACGGCGCGGTTGACGACGTTGATTTTGGAGGCATCGAAGTAATCGACGATGGGCTCGCCCCATCCCCACTGGCCGTTCGAGCCATCGCCGTGGCCGTTGCGCACGGTGGAATCACCGATTAAGAAGAGCGTCGGCAGATCGGGGTTGGCAGGAACGGGAAGGTGGAGCGAGGAACGATCCTGCGAAGGGGGAGACGCTTGGGCAAATGCGGAGCCGAGCGCAGAGGCGATCAGGACGGCGGCAAATCTGGTCATGGCTTTAGTCCAGTGATCTTGAGGGTGAAGGCGTATTGGCAGGGCTGTTCGGCGGGTCGGCAGGAGTGAGAGCAAGCGGCGCGGCGAGCGCGGCGGCAAAGGCGAGCGACAGGGCATGCATGAGTGCGACTCCTTATTGGCCGTAAGGCCGCTGCGGGGTTGCCGCCGGGTCCGGCGGAAGATCGAATTTGGCGAAGGGATCGGGATGCGC
>PLZX01000096.1 GCA_003152325.1 Bryobacterales bacterium
GCAGATCTCCCGAGGTAAGCTCGACTGCCCTCCGTACGCAACCGCCGAATTTACAACCAGTGCCTTTGATAGATATGGACTTCGCTGTCAGTTGCCAGCTCGTCCGGCACCGTATGCCTCAGATCCGGTTCTTGTACATCGGCTCGTACGTTTGCTCCACGCTTCTTTCAGACCCTCCGTCGCCGGAACGCCCTTGCGCTTTGCTATGACTTCACCTCCATCAGGTTGTCAAGGGGACTTTCACCCCCGAGCTGTCGAACATGCTCGGCACACATCAAAAAGGCGGGCGCCGGCGGCGCCCGCCTTCGAAAGCTGCAAACAAACTCTTAGAAGACGAAACGCACGCCAGCGTCGGCCCGCCGGGCGTTGGTGCCGTCGGGGAAGCCGGCAGTGCCGGTGCGGAGTCCCGGCGTGGTCGCAGCGCAAGTAGTTGCCGTGGCGGAAGCGCACGGGGCAATCACGAAGTTAGGCGCTGTCGCCGTCCCCAGGTTTGCCGCCTGAAAGCCAGATGAGCTGACTCCGGTGGTGGCGACCGTGTTGGTCATGTTGAACACCTCGAAGAGGAGTTCAAGGGACATCTTTTCCCGTATCGGCCACGTTTTGGCGAGACGCCCGTCGAAGCGGGTGATGGGGTCGATGCGCAACGGGTTGTTGGGTAGCCATGGCACGCGGTTGTCGCCACCCAGTCCGTCGAGGCTGCCGGTGAAAGCCAACAGGTTGGACACGTTGGTGGTGGAGGAAAAGCCGACCGATTCGAAACTCGGCCGGCTGCTGGCCAGAGTCAGGAAGCCGTCCAACTCCCAGCCATTGATCAGGAACTTGGCAAACTTGCTGCCGCTGTGCACAAACGTAGGCTTTGCGGTAAACGTCCCCACGAAGCGTTGCCGCTGGTCCAGGTTGCCGTTGCCTTTGTCGTTGCTGTATGCACCGTTGTAGAGCCCCATCGGTCCGCTGCTGAAGAAGATCGCGTTGGTGCCGGACTCCTGGTTCTCGTCCAGTTCGTGGGACCACGTGTAGGAAACGGTTCCGCTGAAAGTTCCGTTGAAGCGCTGGATAAGTTGCACCGCCAGCGCGTCGTACCACTGCTTGCCGCCATTTTCCACCTGGTTGATGTGGCCGTAGCGGGAATCGATGCGGTTGCTGAGAAGATAGACCGGGGTGCTATAGACCTGTCCGGTCGGTTGGTAGCTCGAGTTCTCCACGGTGAAGTTATACACCTGCGAACTGAGCGGCCCGATGTTGATGTCGCGGACGGTAAGAAGCCTCTTCCCACGGCTGTTGATGTAGGAAGTGGTCAAACTGGTCTTGCTGGAAAGCGCCCGTTCGATGCCGATGTCCCACTGTTGCGTGTAGGGATTCCGCATGTTCGGTGCGGCAAAAGTGATGGCGCGGTTGGACGCCAGCGCTCCGGCCGCGCTTGGCAGGGTGTTCGGGAAAATCGGAGCCCCCGCTGTGGTCGGGCTGCTGATGCTCAGGCTCTGCGTGTACACATCGTCCGCCGTGTAAAACGTGGAGATCATCCCGGAGACATACCGCGCGTAATACAACCCGTAGCCGGCGCGCAGCACGGTCTTGGGGTTCACCGAATACGCCAGGCCGACGCGGGGCGCAAAATTCTTGGTGGACTGAGGGATGACGCCGGTCTGCGAATAGTTAGGGTTGGTAATGGTCGGTTGCGGAAGCACCGGGCGTTCGTAGCGCAGGCCCCAATTGGCGGTCAGGCGGTCGGTGATCTTCCAGGTGTCCTCCATATAGAAAGCCAGGTCGGTGATCTCGGTGTCCACAACGGGGTTGCCGAAGACCTGGGAGTAGCCGGAATAGTGGCTGGCCCCAGCCGCCGGGCTGGTGAAGTCCTGCGCAAAGGTGGTCACGTTGGAATAGGTGTAAGAGCCGAAGCGGTTGCTCAGGCTGTTGGAGAAGTCCTCCGTCCTGGCATAATCCACGCCGAACTTGAAGGAGTGCCGGCCGTGGACCCAGGAGAGGTTATCGACAAGTTCGTAGCGATTCTCGCTGGGAAGGATGCGCGGCAGGATGTTGTAGCCGCCCAGAGTGCTCACGCCGGCCACCGAGAGGCTGAGGTTGCCGATGGGGTAGCCAGCCTGGAGAGTGGGGTCAAAGTCGTCCGCCTGACGGTCCTTGAACCAACCGAAACGGAACTCGTTCACGGTTGAGGCGGTGGGCACGAAAGTCCAGGAGGCCCGCACCATGCGGTCGCGGACGGAATCGTCCCCGTTGGTCCCGACCGCCGCGCCGGCGGTGCTCGATATACCGGTCTGGATGCCGTTCACGGACAGCCACTTCAGATAGTTCATGTCCACGGTAAAGGAACTTCGCGAATTGGGACGGTAGTCAAACTTCAGCAGATCCAGCATCTGGTTGCCATTGCGCGGCGTGAGACCGAACATCCGCGGCAAAAAAGCGTTGATCGCAGAGCATTGGGCCGCCGTGGCCGGCGCGGCACACCCGATCCAGCTTTGCGTGGTCTGGTTTACCGATGAGTTGACAATGCTGTCGACCATGGGAAAGGTTCGCCGTTGGAGTTCCGTGTCGAAGAAGAAAAACAGCTTGTCCTTCTTGATGGGTCCACCGATGCTGCCGCCAAAAATATGGCGCACTTCCGGTGGGTTGATGGCTGCGGCTCCCGTGGCGGTTGGATCTCGCGCGTTCAGCGTGCGGTTGCGGAAGAACTCGAAGGCCGAGCCATGGAATTCATTGGTTCCGCTCTTGGAAATGGTGTTGATGACGCCTCCGGAGGCTTTGCCGAACTCCGCGGAGTAGGACGAGGAAAGCACCTGGAATTCCTGCACCGCATCTTGCGAGAACTGCGAGCCGACACGCGTGCGGCCGGCATTCTCGTTGTAATACTGGTTGGTGGTGTCGATGCCGTCGATCAGGAAGGCGTTTCCGCCGGCGATGCCGCGGAACGTGAGCAACCCGAAATCGGCGTCCTTGGTGACGGCAGGCGTCAGAAGGACAAAGCCATCCACGCGGCGGCCGTTGATCGGCAGGTCGCTAATCATTTGGTTGCCCACCACCTGAGACACTTCGGTCTTGACGTCGTCCACCACCGGTGCCGCACCGGCTACCTCCACCGTCTGCGTGATCGCGCCCACTGCGAGCGTTATCTTTAAGTCCACGCTCCCACCGACGTGAACTGCGAATTCGGCGGTGGCATACGGCGCGAAGCCTTGCTTGCTGGCGGTTACCTTGTATCCTTCAGCGGGAGCCAGTGCCGGCGCAACAAAGATGCCACCGTCCGTCGTAGTCAGCTCGCGGGTGACGCCCAGCGAGGGATTCGCGACGGTGACTTTTGCGCCCCCGACGGGGGCGCCCGACGCATCGATGACGGTTCCCGAAACCGCACCTAATCCGGCGGTCGCTTGCGCAAACGCACCTGCGGCACACGCGAACAACAAAGTTGATAAAACGGCTAACTTTTTCATTCAATTTCCCCCTGCTACACCTAAAGATGAACTCCCCGGAAACCTTCTGGCCACCGGATAGAGATTCAGTTTTGAGCCTGTTGGCATTCCCTTACCACTTCTTTGACAGGCGTTGTCATTCGGCTCTGCCCACGACGGGCCGAAATCCCAAGTTTTCAAAAGTACGCGACTACCTCTAGTCAAGCCTCAGTACGCATAGAATAACAGCATTCCGCGGCGCCCGAAATGAACTTTTGATGAATTTAGGAGTCTTAAGGGATGTAAACGCGTACAGCTTCCGTAGGCCCCTGAAAAGAAAAAGGGGCAGACGATTTCTCGCCCGCCCCGTAGAGTCCTGCCTGTCGAATTGTCTAGAACACGATGCGGCCGCTGATCTGCATGCGCTTGGCCTGCGTCCCATCCGGGAAGCCGGCGTCGGCGCTCGGAACATAGAGATTCTGCGGCGTGGCGGTCAGGATGCCGTTGGCTTCGGTGTAGCCCACACTGCTCCTGAACGAAGTAGCCGCCCACGAACCCGAGATGTTGAACATATCAAACGTGAGGTACAGCTTGCGCGGCGAATCTTCCGCTCCCAACGGAATGATCTTGCTGATGCGAGCGTCCGAATGGTACTGCGCCGGCAGGTAATAGCTGTTGACCGGAAGGAAAGGTACCCGAAAGCCGAGTCCCGAGCCATTGATTGAAGTGGTCTTGAACATGCCTGGAACGGGGGTGCCCGTGATGGTGATGCTTTCATTGCCGTAAGGGTGGCCGCTCGCCATGCTGGTGATGGACGAGAGTTGCCAGTTGTTCACCACGTACTTGAAGAAAGCGCCCGAGCGATGCGTAAAGACCGGCGCCCAGACCCAAGAGATCACTGCGCGATGCCGCTGGTCCAGCGTGCCGCTGCCCTTGTCGGCTTTGTAGTTCCCGTTGTACAGCCAGTACGTGTTGCTGTTCTGGAACAGGTTGTCGGTGCTCTCGCCGTAGCTTTGGCCGTCGTCGATTTCATGCGACCAGGTGTAGGAGACCAGCGCTTGCAACCCGTGCGCGAACCGTTTGTTCACCTGCACGGCCAAGCCGCTGTAGTAGCTCTTGACGCCGTTTTCGTCGTAAGCAACCACGCCGTACCGGGGATCCGGGCGGGCGCTGCCGATATAGACCGGCGTGGTGAAACTGCCCACCGGACTCCCGCTGGCGCTATTGATGGTGTACGTAAAGTTCGTGGTGTTCGTCGGGAAATTCAGATCGCGGATGCCGATCAGTTGCACTCCCCGGCTCCAGAGGTAGGAGACCGTCATCCCCAGGTCCTTGGTGAGTTCGCGCTGGATTGAGATGTTACCCTGTTCCGAGTACGGCGTCTTGACCTTCGGATCGTAGTACTGCAGGGCGATGCCCGAGGCCGCCGCGGCCGCCGACGGGGCAGAGCTGAGTGAGTTGGGGAAAACCGGACCCGCGGCGAATTGCGAGGCGTTCGTCGCGCTCAGGCTGACACTCTGCTGGTAGATCCCGTTCCCGGTGGTGAACAGGTTGTCGATGGTCCCGCCCTGGAAGCGCGCATGGAACATCCCGTAGCCGGCCTGTAAAACCGTCTTGTCATTCACGCGGTAAGAAAGTCCCACGCGTGGCGCCAGGTTCTTCGGCGACGAATACAGGTGGCAAGTGCCGGTATAGTCCTGGTTGCAGACTTTCGGCTGCGGCAGTTTCGCGTATTCGTAACGCAAGCCGTAGTTCAGGTTCAGCCTGGATGTGGCGCGCCACTGGTCTTCCAGGTAGAACCCGTAGTCGTTGATTCTAGTATCGAGCACCGGATTGCCAAAGGCCTGGGAATAGCTCTGCCAGTACTTCACGCCCGACGTCGGATTGGAATAATCCAGCGCGAAGGCGTTGACCGTCTGATAAGTGTACGAGCCGAAAGCGGGCGAAATGTAATAGACATAATCCCGCGTGGTGGCGATATCCGTGCCGAACTTGATGTTGTGCTTACCCTTCGTCCAGGAAGCGTTGTCCTGAAACTCGAAACGGCTTTCGCTCGGCTCGATGCGCGGCAGATAGCTTGCCGGCCCCAGTTGGGTGCCGTTGACCGAGACCTGCAGATAACCCAGGCCCTGGCCTAACTCCGCATTGTCGAATGTATCGGCCTGGCGGTCCCCTGCAAAACCGAAGTGGAACTCATTCACGAAACTCGAAGTGGGAACCGTCGTCCAGGCCAGCCTTCCATTTCGCACCGTCACGGCGTCGTCGCCATTCCCGGTCAGCGCCGAGCCGCTGGTCGAAGAAACACTAGTCTGGATGCCGTTAGGTGAAAGGTCATGCAGAAAGTTGAAGCTGGCGCTCAGAGTGTTGCGGTCCGACAGATGGTAGTCCAGCTTGGCGAGATAAAGTTCCTGGTCCAGCGTTCGTGGAATCACACCATAGAACCGCGGGAGCAATCCGTTGATCGCGCTGCACTGCGCGGCCGTAGCCGCCGGCACCGCGGTGGACCCGCTGCCGCTCGCAACTCCGCACAGGTTCCATGTCTGGGTGGTGCCGTTGACCGCCGTGGTGCTGAGGCTGCTCACCATCGGGAAATTGCGGCGCGTCACCTCGGTGCTCAGAAAGAAGAACAGCTTGTCCTTCTTGATCGGGCCGCCCAAGGTTGCGCCCGCCTGGTTCCGCTTCTCCGAAGCCACAATCGAGGCGAACGGATCCTGCCCGTCAAACCCAGTGCTGCGGTAGAACCAGAAGGCCGCGCCGTGAAAACCGTTCGTGCCACTTTTGGTGACGGTGTTGACAACTCCGCCCATCGCCCGCCCATACTCGGCCGAGTAATTCGAGGACACCACTTGGAATTCCTGCACCGCGTCCTGCGAAATCTGCGCCGCGATGCGTGTCCGGCCGGCGTTTTCGTTGTAGAACTGTTCGGTGGTATCGGTACCGTCCACCAGGAACGAATTCTGCCCCGCGACACCGCGGAAGCTCAGCAAACCGAAAGTTCCGTCGTTGCTGACGCCCGGCGTCAACAGCACGAAGGAATCCACGCGGCGCCCGTTGATCGGCAAGTCCTGAATCGCTCGCTGGTTCACCACGCCCGAAACGTCGGACTTGGTGTCTTCCACCAGGGGCGCAGCGCCCGCTACTTCAACCTGCGTGGTCGAAGAAGCAACTGTCAAAGCCACCTTCAGGTCGATATTCTGGCCGACCTGCAGGACCATGTCCTTCGCCTGATAGGTGCCAAAACCTGTCGCCGTCACGGTCACTATGTAGCCCGGTCCGGGGGTCAGCGCCGGCGCGGCGAAGACGCCTTCTGAGTTGGTGGTTAAACTACGAAGCGTGCCCTGACCTTCGCTAGAGATGACCACCTTGGCATTCGGCACGACGGCGCCCGATGGATCCCGGACAACCCCGGATATTCCAGCCACGCCGCCCGACGATTGCGCGATTGCCAACGTCGAAACGGAAAATAACAACGAAATTACTAAAAGCGTTATTGTAAAGCCCTGACGCATTGAAACTACCTCCATAAGCTCTTAAGACCTTATGCGCCTTATCATAGCAAACGGCTGTGACGTTTTGGCATCGAGTCGTTGAAGAATTCGACAGGACGCGAACCCGGCGACCGTTTCCCATCCGGCTTTTTCCGTACACACCCAGCCACTTCGTACCTGCCTTCCTGGTTATACTAGGGCGAGCCAAAGGCGATGGAGAACCTCGGGGAGAGATTGGCAGCCGTGCGGGATCGGATCGCCCGGGCCGCCGACCGTGTCCACCGCGACCCCGCATCGATCCTCCTGTTGGCCGTCACCAAAGTCTTCCCGGCCTCCGCCATTCGCGAGGCATACCAACTCGGCCTGCGGGATTTCGGCGAAAACTACGTCCAGGAGTTCGATTCCAAAGCCCCCGCAGTGGCCGACCTTGCCGGCGCCCGTTTCCATTTCATCGGCCACCTGCAGTCCAATAAGACCCGGCGCGCGGCAGAGTTGTTCCACGCGTTCCAGACCGTCGATTCCGCCAAGGTAGCCCGCCGCCTCGACGAAGCCGCCCGCCCACTCGACATCATGCTTGAGGTCAGGCTGTCCGTCGAAGACGCCAAGAACGGCGCCGACCCGGCGGAACTCCCCGAGTTGATCGCCGCCGTCCGCCAGTGTCCCAATCTGCGCCTCACCGGCCTGATGACCATGCCCCCCTGGTCGGAAAACCCCGAAGCTCCGCGCCAGATTTTCCGCCGCCTCCGCGAGCTTGGTGAGTTGCACGGATTGCCACAGCTCTCGATGGGCATGTCGCACGACCTCGAAACCGCTGTCGAAGAAGGCTCCACCTGTGTCCGCATCGGCACCGCTTTGTTTGGCAAAAGGACCAAAGGGTGACGGTCGGCTTCTATTCGCCGCTCCCGCCTGAACCAACCGGCGTCGCCGACTACGCTGCCTCCCTGCTGGCGGAACTCCGCCGCCACGGCGCCGTCGAGGTTTCGCCCGCCACCTGCGACGTGGCGCTCTATCATCTCGGCAACAACCCGCTCCACGCCGCCATCTACACTCGCTCGCTTGAAACCCCCGGCGTGGTGGTGCTGCACGATGCCGTCCTGAATCATTTCTTGCTGGGCACGCTCGACCAGCGAGCCTACATCGAAGAATTCGTCCACAACTACGGGGAATGGACCCGCTCCCTGGCCACCGGGCTCTGGCATGACCGCGCCTCCTCTTCGACCGACCGCCGCTACTTCGATTACCCCATGCTCAAGCGCATCGCGGAACGCTCCCACGCCGTCGTGGTGCACAATCCCGCCGCGGCCGGAATGGTTCGCGAGCATGCCGCGCGCGCCCGCATCGTCGAAATCCCGCACCTGTTCGCCAATCCCGGCCTGCCCGGCCGCGCCGAAGCCATCCGCTACCGCCAGACCCTGGGCATCCCCCCGGCGGCCTTCCTGTTCGGCGTCTTCGGCTACCTGAGAGAATCCAAGCGCCTCGTCACGGTCCTCGATGCCTTCGCCGCTCTCCATCGGGAAAACCCGCAGACCGCGCTGCTGGTGGCCGGCCGGTTCGTTTCCTCCGATCTCGAACGAGCCGTCCAGCCGCTGCTCTCCGCCGACGGCGTTTTTCGTCGTCCGCACCTCCTGGAGCGCGAGTTCTGGCTGGCCGCCAGCGCCGTCGATGCCTGCATCAACCTGCGCTACCCCGCCGCCGGGGAAACCTCCGGCATCGCCATCCGCTTTATGGGCATCGGCAAACCCGTGCTGCTCACCGACGGCCTGGAGTGCTCGCGCTTTCCCGAAGACGCTTGCCTGCGCATTTCGCCCGGCGCGTCCGAATTCGATTCGCTGCTCTCTCACATGATTCTGTTAACATCGATGCAAGAGGTGGCGGATACCATCGGCCAGCGGGGCGCCGGGTATATTCAATCGAGCCACCGGGTGGAAGAAATCGGGACGCAATACTGGCAACTGTTGTGCGAGTTTGGTACCTAGCGCTGGTTTGTGGAGCGGCCTTTGGCGCACCGCAACGGCCCATCGTCAAGGAACTGCACGTTCCCATTCCCATGCGGGACGGAGTCCGCCTCTCCGCCAATATCTTTCTGCCCCCGGACCACTCCCACATCGCTGCCATCCTGGTGCGCACGCCTTACGGAAAAGGCGCCGATATCACCCCCAATTACCAGGCCTTCGTGGAGCACGGCTACGCCGTGGTGGTGGAGGACGTTCGCGGCCGCTACGAATCCGAAGGCTCGTTCCAGCCGCTTCACCAGGAACCCGCCGATGGCGACGACACCCTCAACTGGATCGCGCGCCGCACTTGGTCCAATGGCAACATCGGCATGATGGGAGGATCCTACGGCGGAATCGTCCAGTGGAAAGCCGCGCTCCTCAACAATCCCCACCTCAAAGCCATTTTCCCGGTGGTCTCCGGCTACGACGATTACCGCGATCGCTTCTATTCCTCCGGTGGCGCCTTCAAGCTCGGCAATCGCCTGGAGTGGATGGCCGAGAATCTCAAGGCGCCGGGCTTCGAGCCGGATTTCTCCAGGTTCACGCTGCACCTGCCGCTGCGCACCGCCGACATCGCCTCCACCGGGACCAGTTCGTCGATGTACCGCGAAGTGATGGAACATCCCACCTTCGACGCCTTTTGGCGCGCCATCAGCACCAAAGAGCAACTCTCCAGAATCCGCGTGCCCGTCTTTGCGGTCGGCGGCTGGTATGACAACTTTGCCGAAAGCGACCTCGAAGCCTATGCCGCGCTACACAAATCTTCGGGTCTCAACCGCATCCTGATCGGCCCCTGGCCGCACAACATGTCCAGCAGGTTCGCCGATGCCGATTTCGGGCCGGATTCCCAGGTCCCCGTGCGTGCGCTGCAATTCGAGTGGTTCGATCAATGGCTCATGGGCAAGGATTCGCCCCTCTTGTCCGCGCCGCCCGTGAAGATTTTCTTGATGGGCGCCAACCGCTGGCTCGAGGACCGCGAGTGGCCGCCCGCCCATTCCCGCGAACGCAAACTCTACCTCGCCGACGGTGGCGCGCTGGC
The DNA here is from genome assembly GCA_003152325.1 of Bryobacterales bacterium. Lineage (GTDB taxonomy): Bacteria > Acidobacteriota > Terriglobia > Bryobacterales > Bryobacteraceae > PALSA-129. Next base: position 9,923 of record PLZX01000096.1, read on the forward strand.
CGGCAAGCCCCCGTCCCATGCCACCCCGGATCGCTACGTCTACGATCCCCGCGACCCCGTTCCCACCCGCGGCGGCGCGGTCTGCTGCAATCCCCGCGTCTTCCCCTGGGGCCCCATGGATCAGCGTCCCGTCGAGCAGCGTCCCGACGTTCTCGTTTACACCACCGCGCCTCTCAAACAGGACACCACCGCCGCCGGCCCCGTGAAGGCCATCCTGTGGGTCTCGACCAGCTCAACGGATACCGATTTCACCGCCAAACTCGTCGATGTCTCCCCCGATGGATATGCCCGCAACCTCACCGACGGCATCCTGCGGCTGCGCTACCGCAACGCGCTCGACAAATCGGAATTGGCCAACCCCGGCCAACTCTACCAGATCNNTCCAGCAGCAACTTCCCGCGGTTCGACCGCAACCCCAACACCGGCGGGCCCGTCGCCGGCGAGACCAGACTGGTCCCGGCCACCGAGACCATCTATCACGACCGCGATCACCCTTCCTGGCTCTCACTGACCGTGATGCCGCCCGGCTGAGTGTGCCTGCGCAGAATCACAATCCCGGTCGCGACCGCACAGGCCAGCATCGCCACCCGGATGTAAACCGCCGCGTACATCAGCGGATCGCCCAGGATCTGGCGCGCCAGCCCGAAAGCCGCGCTGGTGGTGCAGAACGCAAAGTAGATTCGCTCGATGCCATTGCCGGAAAACGCCGCCAGCACCAACAGAATCGACGTGACCACTGCATACACCGCCGTCATGATCCACGCCGAGCGAGGCGAGTTCACGGCGAGCGGCCGGACCACGAGCAACATGCCGTACATCGCCACCGTCAGAAAGACGACCGTATGCACCAGCGCGACAATCGCCCGTTTGCGGTTCGTAAGGATGACGTAACGTCCCATGAACGAACCAACAGCATAACAACCGGCGGGTGGATTCCGTCGTAGCCGCGCTCTTACGCGGTGCGCACCAGCGGTGCGTCCATGGCCTTCAGAACGCGTCCCAGCAGTTGCGAGCGGCGGAAGGGCTTCTTCAGGAAGCCGCGGAAGTGGCCCGATGGCCCAGCCTGCTGAATGGCGTCCGGATCGTCCTGGTTGGACGTGAATAGAATTCGAACGTCAGGATAGGATTGGTACAACTCGTGAACCAGCTCCGGGCCGCTCGTGCCCATCGCCATGTCGACGATCGCCAGTTGAACCGGCTCCTTTTTCTCGCGGCAAAAATCCAGCGCAGCGGACCGGCCCAGTGCGGTGAAGACCGTGAAGCCGGCCTTCCCCAGGGTGGATGAGACTTGCTGCAGAACCCGTTCTTCGCCGTCGGCTACCAAAATAACGGCGCTTTCCTGCTCTGGCGTGCCCATACGACCCCATTATACGTCCCAGCGCGTTCATGCGGTTCGGAGCGCCGCCGCTCAATGCGAAGTGCGAAGCGCCCGGACCAGGTTCGAAACCGGCCAGATCACCAGCACTGCCAGCAGGCAAGCCGGCGTGACCGCGGTGTTGAGGACAGTCTGTAAGGTCTCCCGGATCTTCCGTGACACGATACACCTCCCGTGCTTTACGATTTCGATGTTACGCGCCGATTGTTACTCCCCGATGAAAGTCTGGCTAAATGCCCGCGAGAGTGTCAAGGTATATCCGGTATGCCCGAGTGCCGAACAGTACAAAAACAACCTGCTGGACCTTTGTTTCGGCCCCTTCCAGGTGGGTTTTCACAGCGCCAAGCGCGATCCGCGCGGCTTCCTCCAGCGGATAGCCGTACACGCCGGTGCTGATGGCCGGGAAGCTGATAGTGGCCGCCCCGCGTTCTTCCGCCATGGCGAGGCAGGTCCGATAGCAGGAAGCCAGCAGCTCCGCTTCGCCGTGCCGCCCATCCTGGTAGACCGGGCCGACAGCGTGGAAAACGTAGCGTGCGGGCAGACGCCCGGCTCCGGTTGCGACCGCGCTGCCCGTCGCGCAGCGGCCGATGCGCGCGCGGATCGCGTCCAGCTCGCGCATGATCTCCGGTCCTCCGGCGCGGTGGATCGCGCCATCCACTCCGCCGCCGCCCGCCAACGCCGCATTGGCTGCATTCACGATCGCATCCACCGGCACGCGTGTGATGTCGCCGTCCATCAAAACGATCTTCCGGCCGGTCGGGCTCATCCACTCCATATCTATCTATTACAATCATTTTGGCAGTCTGAAGGTGGGAGGCCTCATGAAAAGTACTTTCGCCATCGCGTTCGTCGTCGCTCTGGGGGCGATCGCCCTTGCCGTGGCCGGCATCTTCTACATGCAGCGCGGCGCGCAGATAGCCCTGCCGGGCCGGATCCTCAAGATCCGCACCGTCCCCATCGACGATACGCATTCCGTCGCAGTCGCCGACTTCCGGGTCCACAACACCTCCGACTACCCGTTCATGGTCCGGACCGTGACGCTGATTCTGGAGGATGCCGATGGCAGCCAGCATCCCGGCCTCACTTCTTCCGAGATCGACGCCCAGCGATTCTTCGATGGCACGCCCGCGCTCGGCCCGAAGTATTCCAAGGGCTGGATCGCGCGCGCAACCGTTTCAGGCCGTGCCATGGAAGATCATATGGTGCTGGCCAGTTTCGAGTTTCCCGAAGCCAGGCTCCNNCTTACCGCCGCAACACCGCGTTGTGCGGGTCGAGGGTCACCTTCGCGGGCGCCTGATTCAATGGCACCGTAAACGTAACCGGATCGCTCGATGTGCGGACCCAGCGCGTGATGGCCGCGCCGTGCGCCGGTTGAATTTCCACCGGTACCAGCGCTGTGAAATCCGCAACCACGTCGGCCTGCGTCACGGTTCCCACCAGACGCACGTCCGGAGCTTTACCCTTCACCGACCAGCTCAGTTTCAAAGTGGGGATACCGGTTCCATAGACCCATTGGTCAAAAAAGGACACAAGCTGCGGATCCTCCGAGCGGGCCGGCAGAAACTGCGCGGCCACCTTGCGGAACTCCTCGGTAGTAAGGTCGCGGCGATCGTACCGCTTGAGGACCTCCGCCAGCATCGCCCAAAAGCGCTCGTCGCCCATCCGGCGGCGCAGCATATGCAGAATCCAGGTGCCTTTCCCATACGTGATGGTGCGGTATGCGGAAGGCAGTTGAGAATTCTCCAGGCGCAGGCCAAACACGATCGGTCCCAGCGATTCCACCGTCTGGCCACCCTGGATCTTCTCCAGCAGATAGTTGCGGTAGCTGTCGAGCATCACGTCCGTCGAATGCGGGCCTTTGCTTTTTTCCATGTACAGCAAGGCCGAGACATTGGCCAGCGCTTCCATGAGCCAGCCATCGCGATAGAAACTGGCGGTCACCCGGTTGCCCCACCATTGGTGTGCCACCTCGTGGGCCAACAGGAGATCGTCAAAATACAAAGTCTGGGATTGTGTCAGCATTCCGTTCCCCACCGGCAGCGATTTCAGGTAGGACAGCGTGGAGAGATAAATCAGCCCGGGAAAGCCCTGCCCGAAGGTGCCGGGGATGGGCGTAACCGTGATGTGCGGCAGGGCGGGCGGCCCGAACTTCCCTGTCATGAATTCGATCGACGAAGCTACTTCGGAGGCCAGCGCCTGCAGCCGTTCGAGCGGGCTATGGGGCACCGGCGCGGTGGCCGTCACCGTGGGATCCAGACGACGAGGCTTCCCGGGGGCCGAGGGCAAGGTCACCAGTTCCGACGCCTTCGGTTGCAGCGCGCGCTCCAGGGCTCGGTTGGCACAGACATCGATCACCAGGTTGGAGCTTTCCACGCGGACGTGCTCGAAGTTGCCCAGGTTAAACGCCGCGAAGCGGATGGGCGCGGGGGTGCGGCGTCGCGTGACCCGCCAGTCGCCGTCGCTCTTTTCTTCCACCACGTCGCCGGCGGCCACCAGATCGAGATCCCGCGGATAGCGGAACTGGATATCGTAGTTGGCGAACTGGAAGTTGTGCATGGGATACCAGTTGCCGCGGGCCGTCACAAAGAACACGCGCTCGCCGGCGTCGACAATCACTTTGCCGGAGTGGTGAAACTCAAACTCGTACTCGCGCCCGGCGTGCAACGGTTCCGGCGGAAAGACCAGAAACAGATCGTTGCCGCCGCGCGCTATGCTCACGCGCAGGGCGTCGCGCTGCAACACCTCGGCGGGCCGGCCATCCACCGCGGCAGCGGTCACCGCCATCTGGGGAGTGATCTCGAAAGTCACGGCGGCCATGCCATCGGCCAACGGTTTCACTTTGACTCGTGTGACGGCATCCAGCGTCAGATCGGGATTCACGGTGGCCTGAATGCGATAGTCGCTGAGCTCCACGTCGTCGCGGCGCACCGGCGGGACCTTGCGAAACGATCGGGCTTCAAAACTGGTCCAGGTATCGAAGTAGAAGCGGTCGCCGCGGCTGTTCACCTGGCCCGCGGAGATCTGCTCCTGTGCGAAGGGATCGAAGATCACTTCGAAACTGCCGAGCTTCGGACTGCTGAAGAGCCCGGCGAAGAGTCCGGGACGGGCCGCCGCGCCGCCCGCCAGATCCAGCGTCAGACGCGTTTGAAAACTGGCGCCGAGGGTTTGCAGCGTGGGGGTCCAGGCCTGGTCGAGCGCCGCGGCGGCCGCGGGATCCTTCTGGTTGGCCTTGTTATTAGGAAGCTGGGAAAGCAGCGCATCGTAATCGGCGCCGCTGAAGATGAATATGGCCGCGCGGAAATGATCGTCCAGGTTGGGAGCGTCGATGTATGCCGCGAGCGAAGTGCGTTCCGCGCGGTTGGGCGGCAGCAGGATCACTTCGCCGTCGCCGCCTTCCACATCCGCCGCGAAAACGGCCGCGATACGCCGGCCGGCTACGGGTTTGGCGAAGATCAAATGGCCGTCGGTGAGAAAAATCTTGAGGTCGTCCTTGACAATGCTGAAGTCGCGAACGCGATAGCACTCGTCGTGGTCGAAGCTGTTTTCGCGGATGCCGCGCGCCACGTCCGCCCCGGTGCCTGCCGCCAGAGGGATCGCGAAGCCCCACGCAACCGCCAGCACCCACCGCATAGGTGCCATCATAGCAGTGGGAGTGACTCGATTGCGATTTGTGACATTTCAGCTTGCTACCAACATTGAGCCAGGCGTGCTGGTGGGTGGGCAGATCATCGGACTGCGCGGCGCCGGCTTCGATAGCGTGCTCTCGGTGATTGAAGGCGGCGCGGATGCGCTCGACCGCGTAACGCGCTGGGTGCAGCATCCGCCCTCTAGCGAGTTGCCCGACATGGCGGCCATCGCGCTTCGGGCGCCGATTCCCCGGCCTCCGAAAATCATCTGCATCGGGCTCAACTACCGCGATCACGCCGCGGAAACTAAGATGCCCATTCCCGAGGTGCCAACAGTTTTTTCCAAGTACCCCACGGCCGTCACCGGCCCGGGCCAGCCCATCGTGCTGCCGGGGAATTCGGCCAGGCCGGATTACGAAGCCGAGTTCGTGGTGGTGATCGGCAAGCGCGGGAGGCACGTTCGCGCCGGGGATTGGCGCGATTACGTCTTCGGCTACACCATGATGAATGACGTCAGCGCCCGCGATTTCCAGATGGCCACCAGCCAATGGATGATGGGCAAGACGTTCGATACGTTCGCGCCGTTCGGCCCCGCCATCGTGACGGCCGGCGAAGTGGCCGATCCGCACAACCTCGAGATTTCGCTCACCCTGAACGGCGAGGTCATGCAGCATTCCAACACCGGCCAGATGATCTTCCAAGTCCCGCGCCTGATCGAATTCCTTTCGAGCGTCTTCACCCTGGAGCCTGGCGACATCATCGCCACCGGCACCCCGGCGGGCGTGGGCTTTGCGCGCAAGCCGCCGGTTTGGCTACGCCCCGGCGATGAGGTTACGGTCCGCGTCGAAGGCCTCGGCGAGCTGACTAACCCCGTGGTGGCGGAGTCCCGTTGATCTTTTTCTCGAATATCAATAAACAGTATGGCAAGCAACTCATCTTCGTCGACGCCTCCTTTCAGTTGAATCCCGGCGAGAAGGTCGGGCTGGTTGGGCCGAACGGCGCCGGCAAGACCACCCTTTTCCGCATGGTGGTTGGGGAGGAAACTCCCGACGAAGGCGAAGTTTCCGTCCCCAAGAAACTGACCATTGGCTACTTCCGGCAGGACGTGGAGGAGATGAAGGGCCGGTCGGTGCTGGATGAAGCCATCGCCGGCAGCGGGCGCGCCGGCGATCTGCACCACGAGCTGGAAGCATTGCACCAGGCTCTCGAAGACCCCGATCGGGCGCACGAAATGGACCGGATCCTGGAGCGCTTCGGCCATGTGCAGGAGGAATACGAGCACCTGGGCGGCTATTCGCTGGAGGCGCAGGCTCGCGAAGTGCTCCATGGCCTGGGCTTCGAGGAGGATCAAGTCGATGGCGACGTGGGAGCGCTGTCGGGCGGCTGGAAGATGCGCGTCGCGCTGGCGCGGGTCCTGCTCGGACGGCCCGACGTGCTGCTGATGGACGAGCCCACCAACCACCTCGATATCGAATCCATCATCTGGCTGGAACACTTTCTGAAATCCTACCCGGGCGCCATGCTGATGACCACCCACGACCGCGACTTCATGAACCGCGTGGTCACGAAGATCGCGGAGATCGATTCCGGCGAGATTGTGGTTTACTCCGGCGACTACGATTTCTACGAGCGCGAGCGCGCCATCCGCGAAAGCAATCAGCAGGCCGCCTTCACGCGGCAGCAGGCCATGCTGGCCAAGGAGCAGCGCTTTATCGAGCGCTTCAAGACGCACGCCGCCAAAGCCGCGCAGGTGCAGAGCCGCATCAAGGCGCTCGACAAGATCGAAAAGATCGAGCTGCCCCGCAAGCGCCACGTGGTGAAGTTTGAGTTCCGCGTGCCGCCGCGCTCCGGCGACCAGGTTGCCGTGATCGAGGGCCTGCACAAGAGCTACGGCCCGCGCACCATTTATCAGGGCTTCAATCTCACCATCCGCCGCGGCGAACGCTGGGCCGTGATGGGCCGCAACGGCGCGGGCAAAACTACGCTGCTCAAAATGATCGCGGGCGCCATTCAGCCCGACGCCGGAAGCGTCCGGCTGGGCGCCAGCCTCACCATGGGGTACTTCGCGCAGCAATCGCTCGACGTGCTGAACGCGGACCTGACCATCATCGAACAGCTCCAGCAGGATTTCCCGCAGGACGGCATGGGCTCGCTACGCACGCTGGCGGGCGCGTTCCAATTCTCCGGAGACGATGTGGACAAGCGCATCCGGGCGCTCTCCGGCGGCGAGAAATCACGCCTCGCGATGGCGCGGATGCTTTACAATCCGCCGAACTTCCTGGTGCTCGACGAACCCACCAACCACCTGGATCTGGCGACCAAGGAGATGCTGGTGGAGGCGCTGCGGAGTTTCGAGGGCACCATGATCTTCGTGTCGCACGACCGCACGTTTCTGCGCGGCCTGGGCTCGCGCGTGTTGGAGCTGGGCGGGGAGAGCGGCAAGGACCGCAATCCGCTGGT
>PLZX01000112.1:0-4903 GCA_003152325.1 Bryobacterales bacterium
TGTTCCAGCGGGTGGTGCAGAATGTTCAGGTAATTCAGGGCGAACTTGCGGTCGGTGATCTCAAAAGGCACGTACTTTTCGGTGGCCGGATCGATGCCCATGGCGCGCGCCATGTCCGGATATGGTTTCTCCCATGGTTCGACGCCGCCGGCCGGATGCAGGTTCATGGTGACCTTCAGGCCCTGTTCATGCACCCATTTCAAGAACGCGGCGGGATCCGGAAAGAGCAGGCCATTCCAGGTGTAGCCGGTCCAGCCTTTGCGTTCGCCGGACTGGTCACGCTCGCCGCGCGTGTACGCCAGGTCACGGGTGTCGTGCCAATCCATATCGATCACGAGAACGTCCAGCGGAACGCCGTGCGACCGGAAATCGCGCACCAGTTGTTCCAGCTCCTGATCGGTATAGGCCCAATAGCGCGACCACCAGGCGCCGAACGCGAAGCGCGGCGGCAGCGGAATGGCGCCCGCCACAGCGGTGTAATCGCGCAAGGCCAGTTTGTAATCGTGACCGTAACCGAAGAAATACCAGTCCTGGCGATCGCCCGCGCGCCGCGAAGCGACCCAGGGCCACGGATCCGACGGCGTGTAGCGGAAATCCGATGAATCGAAAAGCGGCCGGGCGCTGTCATCCACCAGCGCCCAACCGTCGCGCGAAATCANNCCCAGCAAATTGGCGCCTGCGTCCATACCCGGCTTCCACTCGATGGCTTTGCCGCCGGCGCTTAATCCAATCGAGAGGTTCTCCGCTGAGAATTTACCGGTGTCCGGCCGGTAACGCACCGTCAGCTTTTCCGTTTTGATTTCCAGCGCGCCGTCACGGTTCTGCCGTGAGAACTGGGGCGGCGCCAGATGGCGATTCAGAAAAACCAGCGAGGCGCGGTCCTCAAAGACGCCGTCGGCGGCCCATTCCATGCGGATCAACTGNNTCGGCCTCGGGGTCGTAACGTTGCTGCGCAGCCGCAGCGAAACCGAGAAGCGGAAGAACCAGAGCCAATCGCATGCGCACCTCCATCGAAGAAACGAATTCTATCACCGCGACGCCAGCCACTCCGTCAGCAGGCGGTACGTGAAGCCCCAAAGCGGCACGCCCCTTAAGTCGATCGCCGGGAACTGGTGTTGGGCGGGCAAGCCCGGTACGGATTGGAGCGAGTGCCGCGTGCGGTCTTCCAGCAGGCTTACTGGAACCCACAAGGCTTCCACGGCTTCGCGCGGATCGAGCACGGTGGGCAGTGGCGCCGCCACCGGGAATACGAACGCCGCTACCGTCAGAAACGGTCCGGCGGCGCGGCCGGCAACGGTGGGCGCGAGCGCCGTTTCGAGGCTTCCCCGCTCCAGCCGGATGCCGCACTCTTCGTCGAGCTCACGCAGCGCCGTGTGGAGCAGGTCGGGATCCTGGGGATCGCGGCGCCCGCCCGGAAAGGACCAATGGCCCGACCACGGGTCGTCCTTTCGTTCCGCCCGCCGGATGAGCAGGATGGATTCTTCGGGAGACTGCGCGCGCACAATCGCTACTGCCGCTTCCGGTTCCGCGGTCATGGTTTCTTCAGCAGTTCCAGCACGGCGGAGGTGGTAGCGATGATGCCCGCGCGCATGGCCGGCTCCACTTGCGGATAGAACAGGCTCGAATGCAGAGAGGGTAGCGGGTTTCCGGTGCGGCGGCTCTCTTCGATTTGTTGCGCGGAGACGGCGCCCAACTGAAACATCACGGTGGGAATCTGGCGGCCCGAAAGACCGAACAATCCGAAGTCTTCGCTGACCATCATGGGCTTCGACTCGCTGACGTTGGCCGCGCCCAGCGCCGCCTCGAAGGCGCCGCGCAACCGCTGCGCCAGCTTCGGGTCGTTGTATGTGGGCGGAACGGCCTCGGTCTCGCTGACCTTCACAATAGGGGCACGGTCGTCCGGGACGCCGGCGGCCAGCGCCACACCCTGCGCCATGCGTTTGATGGAAGAGAGAATATGCTCGCGTACGTCCTCGCTGAAGGCGCGCGTGGTGAGCTGCAGCACCACGTCATCCGGAATGATGTTGCCCTTGGTGCCGCCATGGATGGAGCCGACCGTCACCACGGCCGGATCGAGCGGCAGCATCTGGCGGCTGACGATGGTTTGCAGCTCCATGATGAATTCGGCGGCCATCACCACCGGATCTTTCGTAGATTCGGGATGCGCGCCGTGGCCGCCCAGGCCGCGCATGGTCACTTCGACGGCAGTCGACCCGGCGTAGATGGCGCCACCCAGGACGCCCACCTTACCGGCCTCGATGGTGGGCTCATCGTGCAGCGCGATGGCAAAATCCGGCTTGGGAAAGCGCGAGTAGAAACCGTCGTTCAGCATGGCACGCGCGCCATCCACGGTTTCCTCCGAAGGCTGTCCGATCAGCACCAGCGTGCCGCTCCAGCGGTCCTTCAGCTTGGCCAGGGTGCGCGCGGTTCCCAACAGCGACGTCATGTGGAGGTCGTGGCCGCAGGCGTGCATCACGCCGACCTCTTGCCCCGCGGCGTTGTGCGAGCGAACGCGACTGGCGAAAGGCAGGCCGGTCTTCTCTTCCACCGGAAGCGCATCGAGCTCGGTCCGCACCAGCAGGACGGGGCCTGCGCCGTTCTTCAGCACCGCCGCAATGCCGAATGCCGCGGTGCCATCGGCGTACTTGCCGAGGTGCTCGGTTACCGTGTAGCCGGCCTTGCGCAACTCACCCGCCAGCAGCGCCGACGTGCGCTCCTCGTGGTGCGAGAGTTCGGGATGCGCGTGCAGGTCCTGATAGATCGCGATCAGCGACGGCAGCTCCTGATCCGCCAGCGGGCGAAGATCGTCGGCCGACCGCGGCGGCGACGCCAACGCCAGCGCCGGCAGGAGCAGCAATCCAAGAATTCTCATATCTCAGATCGTACTCTGTTGCACCCCAGCGCGGGGACTTAGAATCCCAGCCACTCTACGGGCCAGGTGGTGAGCTGCGGCACGTAAGTGATGAGCAGCACGCCCACCAGCAGGATGAGATAGAACGGCAGCGTCGCGCGGTAGATGGTGGTCAGAGGTTTCCGGAAGCGGTAGGCCGAAAGACACAGGTTCATTCCGATCGGCGGTGTCAGATAGCCCAGTTCCAGATTCGCCAGAAAGATCACGCCCATTTGCACGGGGTTGATGCCGAAGCGCGCAGCGATCGGCTGGATCAGCGGCACCATGATGATGATGGCCGAAAACACGTCCATGAAGGAGCCTTTGACCAGCAGCACCAGGTTAAGCAGGATCAGGAAGACGTACTTGGAGTGGATATGCACCTGCACCCAATTCGTGAGTGTGGCGGGAACGTCCATGATCGACAGGTAGTAGGTGAGCCCCTTGGCCACGCCGATGATCAGAAGCACGCCGCCCATCACCGTGACGCACTCCAGCGCTACGCGCGGAAAATCGTTGCGTAAAGAAAAGCCTCGCGCCACGAAGCACTCGACGATGAAACAATAGACCACCGTGATGGCGCCGGCTTCCACCATGGTGCCGATTCCGCCGAACAGTCCGGCCAGCACAATCACCGGGACGGCCAATTCCCACTTGGCGTCCCACAGCGCCTTGCGAGCTTCCACGAATGAAAACTTCGACCGCTCCGCGCCGCAGCGCATGCCTTGCAGGACGCCCCAGGCCGAGACCATGGATACCATGAGGAGTCCCGGAACAAAGCCGCCGACAAACAGCGCGTCAATGTGCACGTTCTTGGCATAGACCGCGTAGAGGATTACCGGCAGGCTCGGCGGAAAGAGCAGCCCGAGAGAGCCCGAGCCGTTGATCAATCCGATGGAAAACCGCTCCGGATAACGCGCTTTCACCAGCATCGGCAGCAAAAGCCCGCCCATCGAAACGATGGTCACTCCTGATCCTGCCCACGTGAAGATGGCGCAGCCCACCGCCGTCGTGATGGTGAGGCCGCCGGGCAGCCAACCGAACAGAGCAGTGTAGACGCGCAGCAGGCGCACGCTGGCGCCGCCTTCCACCAGCAGGTACCCGGCCAGGGTATACAGCGGCAGCGAGGGCAGCACTTCCGAGCTCATCAGCGAGTACGCGTTGTCCGGCACCGTGGCGGCCGGCTGCCCCACGCTCCACAACAGCAGCAGCGCGATGCCTCCCAGGGTGGCGAAGATGGGCAGCCCCAGCACCGCGCCGGCCACGATTACGGGGATGCCGATCCACAACACCAGCGAACCTTGCGGCTGCGGCGTGAAGGCCAGAGCCAGGGGAACCAGCAGAAACAACGCGGCGTACAGGCGATGCACAGTCTTTGGGCCGGCGGCGCGGATGGCGCGGATGGCCACCAGCAGAAAACCCACGGGCATCACCACGGCTGGCGCCCAACTCGGCACTCCCAGCGCCAGCATCTTTCCGCCGGTTCGTTCCGAAACCACAAACTGGTAGCTGGCCCAGCAGAGGCTGGCGGCAATGGCCGCCGTCAGGCCACAGCCGAATACACGCACGGGGCCGGCCCATTTCTCGGGAAGAAATGTGTTGGCGGAAAGCGAAAGCAAGCGGTCGCCACTGGCCGCCAGCGCGGCTCCCAGGAAGGCCACCCACAGGGTAAGCTGCTGCACGAAGACTACCGATCCGGGAATTCCGGTCAGCCCCAGCAGCCGCGCCACCATCTCCACCACGGGCAGCAGCGACATCACTGAGATTGCGCCGATAGCCAGCGCCTTCTCGGAACCGGTGAGCAGGCCGCCCACCTTAGTCATTTGCCCTTGCCTCTGGCGGCGCCCTTGCCCTTGGGTTCGCTCTTGGTGTCGACCTTCTCAGGAGTTTTGACGGGATGCTGGACCCGATACTCGTCCCTCAGCCGCTGCACTTCATCGAACAAATCCGCCGGCACCATCTTGCCCTTCATCTTGGGGTAGACGGCCTCGGTCTGCTTGCGCCAGTCGGCCA
>PLZX01000112.1:4946-14128 GCA_003152325.1 Bryobacterales bacterium
GGCACGGCGTCGATGCCGTGCGTTTCGAGCTGCTGCACGATGTCGGTGGCCGCCAGCGGCACCACGTGAAAGCCGGCGGTCTTCCACAGATCCTCTTCGACGGGATCGCCCGCCCACGTGAACAGCCGCAGCTTGCGCAGGTCGTCGAGCTTGGACACTTGCTTGTTGGAGAAGAAACGCACCCAACCCGCATCGCCCCAGTTGAGCAGCACGAATCCCTTGTCCTCAATGCGCTTTTCGAGTTTCGGTCCGATGCGGTCCCGCACGTAATCCAGTTCCTCGTAGGAGTCGAACATCATGGGGATCTGGAGGCACGCCACCCCCTGGTCGATGTCGCCCAGCCCGGCGCTGGTGAGCGCCGCCGCCTGAAGGGAACCCAGCCGCAGCCGCCTGACACAGTCGGGGTCATCGCCGACCACGCCGCCGGCGCGAATCGACAGCGTGACATTGCCGCCCGAGATCTTCTTCCATTCGGCGCCCATGTTCTCCATCACCTTGAACCACGCCGAATCGGCCGGGGCCAGTGTGGCCATGATAATTTCGACCTTTTGGGCGTGAGCCGTAACGGCCAGGCCACACAAGCTTGCGCAAATCACGATCTTCTTGAACATTCTTTCCTCCGTTACTCTTCCTTCGGCGCGGATTCGAGAAACAGTTCATCGATATGCTTCAGCAGCCAGCGCGCCCGCCGTTGCGCCACCAGGTTCGCCAGCCGGTTGGGCGGGTCCGCATCCGCATCCACCGCCAGGGCTTTTTCCAGCAAGGACTGGAATTCAGCCTTGTCCTGCGCGGGCTCGCAGGCATTCTCCGCGAACGAAACATAGGTGCCGGCCCGCTTGCCTTTCGAAAGCTCGATGGCGCGGTCGAAATGCTGCCGCATGAGCTTCTGCTGCTCTTCCATCTTCACGCCGCTGTGGGCCGCTTCGAGCGTGATCAGAAACTCCGGCACGGCACCGTCGTTGAAACCCTCGTCCAGCTCCGCCACGCGGCGGACGATCGTCTCCACCAGCGGCAGCTCGGCGATCATTTCCGGGCTGGTCTTGGACAGCGAAATCGCCAGACCGCGCGAGGCCGCGGTCCAATAAAGCAGCGGCACATCGCGCCTGGTCATTTTCTTGAGCGCCGCATCGGCATCGTCATCGAGCGCCGCTCCGAAGCCGGGATGATGCACTTCCAGGCCGCGCATACCGTACCGGTTGGCCCTCAGGTAGAGCTTGCGCGCCCGATCCCGCAACGCATCGGCGCGCTCCAGGCTCTCTTCCTTCGCTTCGTCGATGCGCGCGTCCACGAAGGCGTAGGAGTATTCGGTGAAACCAGTGGCAGCCGCCAGCAGGAGCCCCGTGTGCCTGGGCGTCTCGTCGAGCAGACTCTCATAGGTCTTCAAGCCGAACGGAATGGCGGCAGCGACCAGGTCCGGATCGTCATCGCTCTCAAACGTCGAACCGCCCGACGATAGCGCGTTAGCCACCTGGTTGATGGCCAGCTTTCTCAGCGAACAGCCCGATCCCAACGCCAACAGCAGGCATGCGGCACAGAGTCGCAGTGGAGTGTTCATAGTATTGCTCATTTGACGCGGCGCAATTCCGACTCATTGGCGAAGGACCGGCCGTCCGCCGCTAACGGCAAGAAGTATTTTCGCAGATCCGCCTGCGGAGAAGTGATCACGATTTTTCCCTTCACGTCGGCCTCGGTCAATTCCTCACTCCGCAGTTCTTTCCGCCCGGCCACCTGCTCTTTGAGCCACGGCGTGTCCATCTCCGACAACTTCAGGACATCCTTCTGCAGCGTGAGTCCAAAATAGACATGCGCGGGCAGCGCCGGGTCGCCCAGATCGTCGCGCGCATCCAGCAGGTACCGGTCTTTCAGTTTCAAGATGTGGAAGATCACCGACTTCTCGACGCCCTCATCCGTAGTGGAGGCTTTGTAGCCGTTTTGCCCATCGCGCGTCACCGCGTACAACTGGCCGGCGGCGCTTTCGGGTTTGTCATCGGGAGAGACTTCCCGCCACGAGCCGACGAGCGCCGGGTCGAAGAACACATCCTTGTCCGAGTCCGTCACAAGTGGGTGCAGGGAAACCATTCCGGCGCATCCCGTCAACAGCTCCAGCGCGACCGTCAGGAGACCGATGGAAGCCTTTCGCATGATGCTCTCCCTTCGCGACCAATATAACGGCAAATTCACGCCAGCAGAATCTCCCAAAATGGAACAGCGCTATCTCGCTGCCGGAATTTCACCATATCACCCCTATATAATTTGTATAACAGGTCCGAAACTATGTATAGCAGGGGCATGGTGTTATGAGTACGCTGGCAATTACTCTCTGAGCAACTTTCGTGGTCTTTCTTTACCGGGGCGGGCTCGAGTTGAAAGCATGAGCACAGGGCGATAAGCTGGATCCACCATGTTCCGCACTGGTATCGCTCTTCTCTTCCTGGCCGCCCTGGGCATCGGCCAGCCCATGATCGTCAAGACTTCGACGCTCATCGACGGCAAGGGCCACGTCCTCACGAGCAAGGAAATCGTCATCGAGGGCGGCCGCATCACCGGCATTGCCGACGCCACCCACCGGCCCACGCTGGACCTCAGCGGTTACACCGTGATGCCCGGCTGGATCGATACGCACGTTCACATCACCTGGTACTTCAATAAGGATGGGCGGCTGGAAACCGGCCCCAGCCGCACGTCAACCGCTCAGCAGGCCTGGTGGGCGGCGGTGGCCAATGCCAGTGCCACGCTGATGGGCGGATTTACCACCGTGCAGAGTGTCGGGGCGCAACTCGACGGCCAGATCCGCGACCTCACGGCCTCCGGCGTCCTTCCCGGCCCGCGCATCCTGACTTCTTTAGTGCAGATCACCGAACGAAGCGGCACACCCGAACAGATCCGCGCCACCGTGCAAAAAGAGAAGAAGGACGGCGCCGATCTGGTCAAACTGTTCGCCACCGCCAGCATCCGCGACGGCGGGAAGATGACGGCCACGGTGGAGCAGATCAACGCGGCCTGCGGCGAAGCCAAAGCCCAGGGCCTGCGAACCATCGTCCACGCGCACGCGACCGAAGGCGCGCGCGCGTCGATTCTGGCGGGTTGCACGTCCATCGAACACGGCACTTTCCTGGACGATGACACGCTCCGCCTGATGGCCGAGCGCGGCGTTTATTTCGATCCCAATTTCCTGGTGCTGCACAACTACCTCGACAACAAGCCGAAGTTTCTGGGCATCGGCAACTACACCGAGGAAGGTTTCGCCGCCATGGAAAAGGGATTGCCGCTGGTGGCTGACGTTTACAAGCGGGCCCGCAAGGCCAACGTCAAGATCGTGCTCGGCACCGACGCGGTGGCCGGCGCGCACGGCCACAACGCCGAGGAGTTCATCTACCGCGTCAAGGACGGCGGCGATTCGCCGATGGACGCGCTGATATCGGGGACGTCCATGGCCGCCGAATCCCTGGGCATGGCCGACAGGATCGGCTCCATCGCGGAAGGGCTGGAAGCCGATCTGGTGGCCGTCCAAGGCAACCCGCTCGACGACATCACAGCGGTCCGCCGCGTGGTCTTCGTCATGAAGCAAGGGCGGGTTTACCGCAGCCCGGGCAACTGACGGCTCCATGTTATCCTCCCAATATCCATGGCCGAAAGCCTGACGCTGTTGCTCCGCCTGTTCTACCAGCCGGTCTCCGCCATGAGCGCGATTCTGGACCGCGGCAGCCTGCTGATCGCGAGCCTATGCGTGCTGGCCGTGTCGCTGCCGCTGGCCAGCGCCAACCCGTGGATGCGATTCCCCATCTATGCTCCCCTGCTGGTATTGGCCGTCGCCTACATTCCCGGCGTGCTGCTGCTGTCAGCCCTATTCGGCCGGTTCGGCGGCTTCGTCGCCTCCTTCCAGCGCGATTATTCTCCCCTGCTGACTTGCGGCGCGATGGCCTTGGCCGCAGCCTGCCTCCCGCTGATCCTCGCCGCATGGACCGCGCCCCTGCCGGTCTTCCAAATCATCGCTGCGCTCGCCGGCCTGTATTTCGGAGTGCTGATGTTCTTCGCCGTCCGCACAGTCTTCGGCGCAGGCAACGGCGCAGCCGCGGGCGTGGTCTGCCTTTCCTGGATTCCCTTGGCGGCGGCCGCCTTCCTCTGGATCCCCGCGCGCTTCCTGATGGGTTGGCTCGCGTCGCCCTTCTTTCTTTTCTATGCCTGGTATTTCCTGGGCGGCGAGTTTTCGAGTCTGGGCGCGGGCATGCGCAACCGCCAGCACTTCCGGCGCATGCTGGATGCCGCCGCCATCAATCCCCACGACGGCGAAGCGCAATACCAACTCGGCCTCATCTACCAACAGCGCCGGAACTACACCGAGGCCATCCAGCACTTTCAAGCCGCCGTCAGAATCGACCCGGGCGAAACCGACGCCCACTACCAGTTGGGCCGTATCGCCCGGCAGCAGGGCCGCATCGCCGACGCCCTGGCATCCTTTGAAACCGTGCTGGCGCTGGACCCGAAACACAACCTGAGCGAGATTCTCCGCGAGACCGGCACCGCATGTCTGGAGGCCGGCCGCAGCGAGGACGGCCTTCGCTATCTGGAAGTCTACGTGGAGCGCCGTCCTTACGATCCCGAAGGATTGTATTATTTCGGCCAGGCGCTCGAAGCCGCCAAGCGGTCTTCGGAAGCGTGCCAAGCTTACGCCCGCGCGGTGGAAGCCGCACGCACTGCGCCGCGGTTCCGGCGTCCATTTACCGCGCGCTGGAGCCGGCTGGCGCAAAAACAGGAACGCAAGTGCGCGGCCGGGTGAGTCACTGGTTCAACCCTTCGGCGCCGGCCGGACGCGACCGCCGCTTCGTGATACTCCTATAGGAACAGTGTCCTTTTCCAAGAAGCTTCTTCTCCTTGCGGTCACCGTGCCGCTGTTCGCGGGCGCCATCGACTACGCCGCCGAGGGCAAACTCTGGTGGGCTCATGTGCAGTTTCTGGCCGACGACAAACTGCAAGGCCGCGACATCGGCAGCGAGGGTTTCGAGCAAGCCGTCACTTACGTGAGCGGCCAGTTCCAGCGGCTCGGCCTGAAGCCGGCCGGCGATGCAGGCTACCAGCAGACGGTGAGATTCGAATCGCGCCAACTCATCCAGGATCAATGCAGCCTCGCGCTCATCAAGGAGGGCGAGATCGAACCGTTGACGCTCGGCATGGATGCCTCCCTCAGCGCGCGCGCCGACCTCGCACCAGCAATACAAGCCCCCATGGTCTTCGTGGGCTACGGCCTGGTGATCCCGGAGGCTCATTGGAATGACCTGGAAGGCATCGACCTGAAGGGCAAAATCGCCGTCTACGTCAATGCACCCGGCCCGGCTGATGCGCCCGCCGCCGTTAAATCGCACCTCGGATCCGCTGCCGAGCGCTGGAGCGGGCTGCACAAGGCAGGCGCTGTGGGCATCGCCACAATCGCCGCCGGACGCGGCGGCCGCGGAACGGCAGCCGCGCCCGACGCCAATGCAACCGGTGCCGCCACCACGAGTGATGGCGCCGTCGCCACGCTGCCTGGCGCTGACAATGCCGCCGCTCCGCCGGCCGGCGAACGGGGAGGCCGCGGCGCTCCGCTGCCCTCCATCAGCCTGGCCGACCTGGCTCTTTCCGAAACCACTGGCATGGCCGTTTCGGTTTCGATCACGCCGCGAGGCGCCGAGAAGTTCTTCGAAGGCAGCGGCCACACATTCGCCGAGATCCAGCAACTGGCGCGCGACAACAAACCATTGCCGCGTTTTCCTCTCTCCGTTCAACTGCGTTCCCAGGTAGCGTTCAAGCGCGAGACGTTGGAATCGCCCAACCTCGCCGCCATATTCCCCGGCACCGGGAAACTCAAGGATGAGTACGTGATCTTTTCAGCGCACCTGGATCACGTCGGCGTGGGCCGCCCGGTCAACGGCGACAACATTTACAACGGCGCCATGGATAACGCCTCAGGCGTCGCCAGCGTGATTGAGGTGGCGCGCCTGCTCAAGGAATCCAAGGCGCGGACCAACCGCTCCATCATTTTTCTGACCGTGACCGGCGAAGAGAAAGGCGAACTGGGTTCGCGATATTTCGCCGCGCGGCCCACCGTGCCCTCCAAGCAGATTGTGGCCGACATCAACCTGGATATGTTCCTGCCGCTCTATCCTCTGAAGGTGATTGAGGTGCAGGGCCTGATGGAATCCACCCTGGGAGATGCCGTCAAGGCCGCTGCCGAGGCCGATGGCGTGGCCGTGCAGATCGACCAGGAGCCCGAGCAGAACCGCTTCGTCCGCAGCGACCAGTACAGCTTTATCCGCCGCGGCATCCCGGCGCTGGCATTCAAGTTCGGGTATGAGAAAGGCTCGCCTGACGAAACCACGCGCAAGAACTGGGTCCGCGACCGCTACCACAAGCCTTCCGACGATCTCACTCAGCCGATCGACACCGAAGCCGCCGCGCGTTTCAATCGCATCATGCTTCGGCTGCTCGAAAGAGTGGCCGACGCACCCGCCCGCCCGGTCTGGCACGAAAACAGCTTCTTCAGCCGCTTCACCGCTGCGGATCGCTAATCGGATGGTCCGCGCTTTACGGCCGGTGGGTTAATAAACCGCCGAAGAAGAATCCGAAACCGAGGATCGAATCGCAATGCGGGCAGGAGTACATGATCTCCTTCTTGATCAAACCGGAGACTTCCCGTTCCACTCCGTCTGGCATGGAGACATCGGCGTGCTCCTTATGGGTCTTGTCCAGCGTTACAACCTGTTTGCAGTACGGGCACTTGGGCATGCTGGGATTGTATCAAAACGGGAGCGGGCTCAAAGCAGCGTTCCAACAGTATCGTAGCCGCTCCGCCCGACACATGCTACAGTAATCCGCCATGGGTCGCTGGTTACTTGTGCTGGCACTTTTGCCGCTTCCCGTCTGCGGCCAGTACACTCTCTACACCTGCGGGGCGAGTTCCAAAGACTACGTGGTGGGCGCCAAACTCCCGGCCAGCGGCATCTTCCTCAAACCCGCGGGCGGTGAATGGCGGCACGCCGGATTCAATCATCCCTTCATCACCGCATTCGATTTCGATCCGCGCGACCCCTCCGTGGTCTATGCCGCCGCCGGCAACGGCCTGCTGCGCATTTCGGCCGGCGGCGAACGCTGGAAGATCCTCACGGGCAGCGATGTCACCGAGCTGCTCGACGTCTCGCTCGACCGCAACGCTCCCGGCACCATCTATTTCAGCCACACCGCAGGTATTCAGGTGAGTCATGATAGCGGCGCCACCTGGCACGATGCCGCTTCGGGCCTGCGCCGGAAATACACCGCGGCTCTCCGCGTGGATTCGCGCCGCGCCGGCGTTCTGCTCGCTGGCACCGAGCAAGGCGTCTTCCGCAGCGAGGACGGTGGAAAATCATGGCGGCTCGCCGGCGCCGCCGGCCTCCAGATTCTGCACATCGAACAATCGCCCCACGATGCCTGCTACTGGCTGGCCTCCACCGAAGGCGGCGGCCTGTTTGATTCCAACGATTGCGGCGTCACCTTCGAGAGCAACGGCAACCTGGGCGTGGGCCGCAATCTCTACGACATCGCCTTCGATCCGGCCTCACCGAATCGCATTGCCGTGGCGGGCTGGGGAACCGGCGTGGCGATCACCGAGGATCGCGGCAAGACCTGGCAGCCCCGCAACGCCGGCCTTCCCGCCACCTCCGTCTGGAGTGTGGCCTTCGACCCCGCCCAACCCGGCCGCATTTACACCAACGTGCACGAAGACGCCATCTATCTTTCCCCCGACAACGGCCGCACCTGGTCGAAAGAGGGCCTCGCCGGCAGTTCCATCTTCCGCATGAAGTTCGTCCCGGAGACGCCGCGCCAATGACCCGTCTCCACTGGCTGTGCCTCCTGCTGCCGCTTGCGCTCAACGCGCAGACTCCGGCCTTCGAACAGCGCGTCCGGTCCGTGGTAGAGGCCTACGCTCACCCCGCGAGTTCCGGCCCGCTCGGCTACGCCAACATCGCCGCCAAGCTGTGGCTGCGCGAAGACCCGGCCCTGTGCTCGCGCCGCCTGGAAGAACTGCTCGCCGCTCCCACCGGAGATATGTTTTGGATGTACCCAGTCACCGCCATCGCCTATCTGGACCGCGGACAACTTACCGATTCCGCCCGCCGCGCGCTCCGCGATTCGTTCCGCACTTACATGCCCTATCGCGGCGACACCGAGAATCACTGGGTCATGTATTACACCTCGCTCTATCTGATGGCGCAGCTCTGGCCCGACCAGGACGGCGACCGATGGTACACCGGCAAATCTTCCGCTGAGAATCTGCGCGAAGCCGCCGGCTGGCTGGAATCATGGGTGCGTCTCACCACCACGCGCGGGCAGGGCGAGTACGACAGCCCCAATTACATGGGTCTGTACTTCCTCTCGATGTCTTATCTCTCCGCCTGGGCCCGCGATCCCGCCATGAAGCAGCGCGCCACCATGATGCTGGACTATCTCGCCGCCGATTACGCCGCCGAAGAGCTCGACGGCGTCTACATCGGCGCGCATTCCCGCGTCTACGATCGCGAAGTCCTAGAAAAGTGGAATGTGGCCTCGAGCGATTTTGGATGGGTGCTATTCGGCCTCGGTCATCCGCTCTCGCCGCCCTCGAACCCTATCCTCTTTTATGTGGTCGCGAGCGCCTACCAGCCGCCGGAGATCCTCCAGCGCATTGCCACCGACCGCACTCAGCCTTACACGCATTACGAACGCAAGCGAACACGCAACCGCTGGCGGTTCTTCGACGAGTTGCACGGCCCGGTGTATAAGACCACTTACGTGCGCCGCGAATATGCGGTCAGTTCCGACCAGGGGGGCACCCTGCAGCCCATCCAAGAACACTCCTGGGACGTCACCTGGCGAGTTCCCGATCCGCGCGGCGTCCAGAACGCGCTATTCGCCCTGAATCCCCATTCGTCCTTGCACGAGTTGGAGACCTACTTCACTTTTCCCCCCGATATCGGCATCTCCGGCGTGGTCAGCTCGAAGAAGAGCTACGATTCGCCCGACAAGTTCGTCGGCGGCTCTCCTTACGAAAAGATTTTCCAGGACCAGGACACCATCGTCGCGCTGTACGATATCGCGCCCGGCGCCCGTTTCCCGCACATCAACGGCTTCTTTTCGAAGGACCTCGCCGAAGTGAGCGAAGATCCATCCGGCTGGATCTTCGCCCGCGGCGG
>PLZX01000054.1 GCA_003152325.1 Bryobacterales bacterium
TACTTCGATGCGGTGCCGAGTTACGCCAACCCGATTGCGCCGGGCGGGTTCAATGAGCAATCCTTCGACACGCACCGGCGGTCGATGACCATCGGGCTCGATCTGCGGCCGGGTAAAAGCATCGTTCCGTACTTGGTGTTCGACCGGAATTCCGGTTACGGGCACGGGATTGAGGACTGGGTGCAGGATTCGAACGACGAGTTCGCGGTGCCGACCCTGCTGCGCGACAGCACCAATAATTATCGCGGCGGCGTGCGGTTCGAGTACAACCGTTTCCACATNNTTCGACGTTGGTGCTGAACACACTGAATCAGGCGTACGGCATCCGCGGGAACAGCATCTACAGCAAGGTGCTGGCGACGGCGCATCCGTTCTCATGGATGGATCTCTACGGGCAGTTTCTGTACAGCGAGCCGAAGACCACGGTGCATTTCACGGACGCGGCGACGGGCAATTTCGCGTTGATCAGCCAGGTGCTGTTCTACAGCAACCAGCAGACGTTGGGGACCGGAGCGGCCAACCAGCCGCACACCACCGGCAATCTGGGATTCGAGATTCGGCCGCTGCGGCGGATGCGGATTATCGAATCGTGGATGACGGACCGGTATCATGATGCGGCATCGGCTCTGTACTCGAGCGGTCCGCTTCCTACCAACCCCCTTTTCCAGCCGCTTTCGCTGAACCCGCTCGAGGCCGTGAACTACAACCAGCAGCAGGTGGATGTGCTGTACGACCTCGGATCTAAGGTCTCACTGCGCGGCGGCTACCGGTACATCTGGGGCGACGCAACGGTTCCGGCATCGCCGTTCTTCGCACCTGCGGGCGGGTCCGAATCCGGGCAACTGAAACGCAACGTGGGGCTGGCCGGGGCGAATTTCCGGTTGTCGCAGAAACTCTCGTTCAACCTGGATTACGAAGGCGCGTCGAGCGACCACGTTTATTTCCGGACCAGCTTGAACAACTACCAGAAGGGGCGGGCGCGGGCGAAGTATCAGTTGAGCGCGTCGCTGGCCGTGCAGGCGAAGTTCCAGGTGCTGAACAACCAGAACCCGGGGTCCAGCATTCAGTTGGATTTCGAGAGCCGCGACAGTTCCCTGGCGGTCTACTGGGCGCCGACGAAGAGCAAACGCATCAGCGTGATGGGCGAGTACGACCGCTCGACGGTGCGATCGAACATCCATTATCTGGGCCTGTTCTTCAGCCCCGTGATCTCGGACTACCGGGACAACGCGCACACTGCCTCGGGAGCTGTGGACCTGACGATGCCCGGGCCGGTTGCGGCGAAGCTGACGCTGGGCGGGTCGCTGTTTCTGGCCAACGGCAGCCGGACCACGCGGTATTATCAGCCGCTGGCGCGGCTATCAGTGCCGATGGGAAAGCACGTGTTCTGGAACACCCAGTGGCAGTATTATGGATTCCGAGAAGACTTCTATGTCTTCGAGGGCTTCCAGACCCACATATTCATGACCGGGTTGAAGCTGGTCCGCTAGAGGAGAGCACGCATGATCAAGATTGGAATGATGGCGGTGGGCCTGGCGGTTGCCGGGAGCGCGCTCGGGGCCAGCATCGTATCGGGCGACGCCCGGCGCGGGGAACAACTCTTCCAAACGCAACAGTGCATCACGTGCCACAGCTTCAACGGCAAGGGCGGAACGATCGCGCCCGATCTTTCGAAGAGGATCGACCGCGATTACACACCGGCGGTAATGGCCAGCCTGATGTGGAATCACGCGCCGCAGATGTGGTCGACCATGACGAAGCAGGGGGTGAGCAGGCCCACTTTGACGGCGCAATCGGCGGCGGACCTGTTCGCCTATTTCATTTCAGCCCGGTATTTCGAACGGCCCGGAGACGCGGCGCGCGGCAAACTGGCATTCACGGAGGAGCACTGCGCCGATTGCCACGGCATTACCTCCTCGCCCGTGGCGGGGGCTCCGCCGGTAGCCAAGTGGGAATCGCTCTCCGACGCGGTTGTGCTGGCACAGCAGATGTGGAACCACGGAGCGAAGATGCACGAGGCATTCGCCCAGCGGAAACTGGCGTGGGGACGGCTGACCAGTCAGGAACTCACTGATATGCTGGTCTACCTGCAAAACCTGCCGGAGACCAAGGGCCGGGCCGCCAACTTTGAGATTCCGCCAGCGGAAGAAGGCGAGAAGCTGTTCCAATCCAAGGGGTGCGTCAATTGCCACGCCGGCGCAACGGCCCTGGAGAACATGCTGAAGAACCAGACCATGACGGATATCGCAGTGGACATGTGGGACCATCAGCCCAACATGAAGCAGCCGTCGCCGGTATTTACGGCCGACGAGATGCGGCAGATTGTCTCCTATATCTGGGCACGCCAATACTTCAAGGGCAGCGGCAGCGCGGAGCGGGGGAAGAAGGTCTTCACCGCAAAGAAATGCACCACCTGCCACGATGACCCGGCGAGCGGCGCGCCGAAGCTGGGGAAGGGCAAAGACGCTCATTCCGACATCACCATGGTGGCGGCGCTGTGGGGACACGGCCCGCGCATGCTGGAGATGATGGGCCAGAAGAAAATCAACTGGCCGCGGTTCAGCGCGCAGGAAATGTCGGACGTGATCGCGTACCTGAATTCGCTGTAAGGGCCGGCGGGCTTCTTCTTTTGATATACAATATTAATGTATATCTATGCAAGTGGCAAAGTGGGGAAACAGTCTGGCGGTGCGGCTTCCCGCTGCAGTAGTGGAAGCGCTGGATCTCAAAGAAGGCGACCAGATCGAAATCCGGGTGCGGGATAGCCGCAGGTTTGAAATCGCCCGCGATCGCAGCGTCGAGAAGGCCCTGGAGCGGATACGAAAGTTGCGGCGCCGGTTGCCTCCCGGCTTCCAGTTCAACCGGCTGGACGCCAATGCGAGGCGATAAAGCGTTTTTCGATACCAACCTGATCGTCTACGCGTTCGCCAAGAATGATCCGCGCGCGGAAACCGCCGAGGCGCTTCTTGCCGCGGGCGGCGTGATCAGTGTGCAGGTATTGAATGAATTCGTCGCAGTGGTGTTGCGTAAGGTCGCGATGCCCTGGGTCGACGTGCTAGCGGCTCTGGACGCCATTCTCGTTCTATGTCCATCGCCTGCCCCTCTTACGATCGAGACCCACCAGATGGCGCTCGGAATCGCGAAGAAACACAGGTACCACATTTACGACGCGCTCGTGATTGCATCGGCGCTTGAGACATCTTGCAAGACGCTTTATTCGGAAGATCTGCAGGACGGTCAAGTGATCGGCGGCCTTACGATTCGCAATCCGTTTCAGAAGCGTTGAGGTGCCCGGCGCTCCTTCGGCAGTCTGGAGTGGGCGGTGTTGCGCTACGAAGAACGCGCGAATGGCATCGTGCCGCCCTGGTCGGAAAGCGCCGGGAAGTAGATCTCGCGTGGGACCGCGCTACCATACGGAATGGTTCCGAAAACAGAGCTGATCTCGCAGATACCGCTATTCGCCGGGCTGGGTGCGAACGAAATCGCGGCGCTGGTACAGAGGGCTGTGGAGCGCCGGTTCGCGGCCGAGGAAATGCTGTTCTGGGAAGGTGAACCGTGCGCCGGCATTTTCCTGATTGCGGAAGGAAGCGTCAAGATCTTCAAGACCTCCTCGGGCGGGCGGGAATTGATGCTGTCGCTCGAGAGTGCTCCATGCACGGTGGCGGAACTGCCGCTGTTCGACGGCGGTCCCTATCCGGCTTCGGTGCGCGCGGTGGAACCGGTGGTGACGCTGTTCGTCAACAAGAGCGACTTCCAGCAGGTATGCCGCCAATATCCCGACGTGGCGCTGCAGATCCTGGCGGTGGTGGGGCGCCGCCTGCGCCATCTGGTGGGGCTGGTGGAAGCCATGACGTTCGGCAGCGTGACGCAGCGGCTGGCGCGGCTGCTGTTGGACGCTGCGCGGCAAGCCGGCGGGGATGCGTTCGACCTGCCGCATACCCATCAGGAACTGGCTTCACGGCTGGGTACCGTGCGCGAAGTGGTGTCGCGGAACCTGGCGCGCTTCCGCGCCGAAGGGATGGTGCGGATCGAGGGCCATCAATTGGAGATTTTGGACCGGGCGGGGCTGGAGCGGGAATCGCAGGAGCAGGGATCGCTCAGGTGACGAGGCCCCGGCGGACGGCGCTGAGGACCAGGTCGGCGGTGCTGTGCAAATCCAGCTTTTCCATGATGCGCCAGCGGTGGGTCTCGACGGTGTGGAGGCTCAGACTGAGGCGGTTGGCGATGTCTTTGTTGCTGTTGCCTTCGGCGAGAAGTTGGTAGATCTGGCGTTCCCGGCTGGTGAGCAGGTCGTAGCGGTCGGTAGTTTCGCGGGCGTCTTTGAGGCGGGCAAAGCCGTTCTGAAAGATGCGGCCGACGGCGGGGCTGAAGAAGGCCAGGCCCTTATCGACGGCGTGAATGGCCCGGATGAGCTCATCGCCGGCCGAGTTCTTGAGCACGTAGCCGCGAGCACCGGCTTTGACGGCGCGCAGCACGTAGCGCTCATCGCTGTACATGCTGAGGATCAGCACGGCGGTGTGGGGCGAGTGCTTAAGAATCTGAGCGGTGGCCTCGATGCCGTTGAGCTCTTTCATGGCGACATCGACGATGGCAACATCGGGTTTGAGGAGGCGGGCGCTCTCGATGGCTTCGATGCCGGAGCTTGTTTCGGCGACGATCTCGAACTCTGGGTGGCTCTCCAGAATGTGGCGGAGACCCTGGCGCATCATCGTATGGTCGTCGGAGAGCAGGATGCGAATGCTCATGACGCGGCGACCTCGCTGTGGGGGTGGATGGCGGGGGCGGGCTCGGCCGGGATGGGAACGCGCAGCGAGATGCGCGTGCCACGTCCGGGAGCGGAGTGTATTTCGAGCGAACCGCCGGCATTGGCGGCGCGCTCGCGGATGCCCAGCAGGCCCAGGCCGCAGCTGCGCGAGAGCGTGCCGTGCTCTGCCACCGCGAAGCCGCAGCCGTCGTCTTCGACTTCGGCGAGCAGGTAATGGGGCAACTGGCGGACCGTCACCTTCACTTTGGCGGCGCCGGAATGCTTTTCGCAATTGTGCAGGGCTTCCTGCACGACGCGGTAGACGCAGGTCTTGGCGGCGTCGGGAAGGCGATCGGCCACGCCTTCTTCGACGAACTCGCAGGCGATGGAGTTGCGCCGCAGAAAGTCTTCGAGCTGGAACTGAAGGGCGGGAACGAGGCCGAGATCGTCGAGCAGCGCCGGACGCAAGAGGCCGGAAATGTTGCGGGCGGTTTGTACGGTTCGTTCGGCCAACTCGCGGGCGCGCTCCAGGCGTTCGCGGAGCGCGGCGGTCTGGCCGGCGGGCACGGCCTGCGCACGCGTGATTTCGATCTGCAGCAGGGCCAGTGACTGGCCGATTTCATCGTGCAGCTCGCGGGAGAGTTTGCGCCGGCCTTCTTCCTCCACCTCCAGCAGCCGCGCGGACAATTGCTGCAATTCCAGCTTGGCGACTTCGATGGCGGCGAAGTGCGACTCGGCCTCGCGCTCGAGGTTCTCCGAATGGCGGATGCTGGCCAGGGCGACCAGGAAGCTGAGCATCATGCCGAGGCCAAGCATCAGCAACAGCCGGTGGGCGGCCTGCTGGCGCGAAGCGGCGAACTGTTTTTCTCCTTCCTGCAGCTTCTGCTGGCCGGTGGCGGCGAGATCCAGCAGGGCGTTATACAATTCGCCGCGGCGCGGCACGACTTCGCGCTGGAGAAAGTCAAATTTTCGCTGATCGGTGTTAAGCAACATAGACCCCGGGACGGGCTCGACGGCCGCCCAGAATTCGCCCAGGCTTTTGCGCAGTTGCGGCAGGGTGTCGGACGGGTTGGACTTGCGCGCCAGAAGCGCCAGAGCGTTGGCATCCTGAGCCTTCAGATCGACCAGTTGCCCGCGCAAGATGTCGGCTTGGGCCGGGGTGGTGTTGATGAAGTAATCGCGAACGTAGTTTCCGGCCAGCCAGAGGTTGCGGCGCAGGGTGGCGAGGGCCTCGTCCTGGTCAGCGTAGCGGCGGTAGATTTCGAGATGCTGTTCGGAAACGCTGAGCTGGATGCGGTATGCCTCGGCGGCCGAGAGCACGAGCACAGCGATCACCGCGCCGTAACCGGCGCGTAGTACGGCTCGTTTGCTAAGACCCGCAAGCACCCTCACAGACATCGTAATCCTTTCCTTTCATTCTGCGCGGTGGCCGGGGCGGGGGAGAATACGATTTTTGCCGTATGGACCCTGGCGCCCGGGTGCCTTACGATTGAAAATATCCACGGCTATGACGAGTCCCGCATGGCGCAGGGACGGTCATGACGCGAGTACATGGCGGTTGCCCTCACGGGCAACTTCTATTAAGGGCAGGCGGGCGCCTGCCCTTTCTTTTTTTCGCCGACCATTCCGCAAGCGGCTTACACTGAAGCAGCAACCTCTATGAATGTTCTGGTGTTTTCCGGAATCGTGTTCGCGGTTTCCGCGCTGGCAGGATTTCTGGGCTCGCTCACGGGGTTGGGCGGCGGGGTGGTGGTGACGCCGGTGTTGACGCTGGCGCTGGGCGTGGACCTGCATTACGCCATGGGAGCTTCGCTGGTTTCGGTGATCGCGACCTCTTCGGGCGCTGCCGCCGCGTACGTAAAAGAAGGATACTCCAACATCCGCGTGGGCATGTTTCTGGAAGTGGCCACCACGATCGGCGCGGTGGTGGGCGCTATTCTGATGGCCTCGGTTCCGGTCGAGGCGCTGGCGGTGACGTTCGGCGCAGTGCTGCTTTACTCGGCGTGGCTTGCGTTGAAGGAACCAAAGCGGTCCGCGGCACGGGAGGCCGACGCGCTGGCGACGCGGCTGAAACTGAACAGCAGCTATCCGGGGCCGGACGGAGCCGTGACGTACCTGGTGACGCGGGTGAAGACGGGCTTCGGCCTGATGTTCGGCGCGGGAATGCTGTCGGGGCTGCTGGGCATCGGGTCGGGCGCGATGAAAGTGATTGCGATGGACCAGGTGATGCTGATCCCGTTCAAAGTCTCGACCACGACGAGCAATTTCATGATCGGGGTGACGGCAGCGGCGAGCGTCGGCATTTACCTGGGCAAGGGTTACATCACGCCGGGGTTGGCGATGCCGGTGATGCTGGGAGTGTTGGCAGGGTCGCTGGCGGGCGCGCGGCATTTGATGGGCGCAAAAACGCTCGCGCTGCGCCGCATCTTCGCGGCGGTGATTGCGGTGCTCGCGATGGAGATGATCTACAACGGTATTTCGGGGGGGCTCAAATGACGGACCGGCGGCTGGAGTTGATCATCGGGACGCTCCTGCGAGTGGGAGTGGCACTGGCGGCCTCAGTAGTGCTGGGAGGAGGCATCTGGTACCTGGCGGTGGGCGGCATGAGCCCGGTCGACTACCGCCACTTCCACGCGGTGGCGCGCGGGTTCGGATCGCTGGGGATGTTAAGCGGGCCGGAAACGGTGATCCAGCTTGGTTTGTTGATTCTTATTGCCACACCGGTAGCGCGAGTAATTTTTTCGCTGGTAGGATTTGCGCTGGAGCGCGACCGCGTATACGTGGCGATCACGCTGGCGGTGCTGGCCATTTTGGCTTACAGCATCGGCTCGGCGTGGTTGTAGCGGGTAGGTTAGCGGACGAGCGGGCTAGGTGACGGGATTGCGCAACACGCCGATTCCTTCGATCTCGACTTCGACTACATCGCCGGGCGACATCTTACGGGTGGCGCCTGGCGTTCCGGTGTAGATGATGTCGCCGGGCATCAGGGCGATCCAGCGGCTGATATAGCTCACGATGGTGGGGCAATCGAAAATCAGGTCGGAGGTGTACTGCTTCTGTACCACTTCGCCGTTGAGGCGGGTGCGGAGCAGCAGGGTGTCGTAATCCAGGCCGGTGACGATGGCGGGGCCGAGGGGCCCGAAGGTGTCGCAGCCTTTGGCGCGCCACCATTGCATGTCCTTGGCGGGGCCGTGCTGCCAGTTGCGTTCACTGACGTCGTTGCCGCAGGTGACGCCGAAGATGGCTTCGCGGGCCTGGTCGGCCGATGCGTTCTTCACCTGGCGGCCGATGACGACGACGAGTTCGCCTTCGTAGTGCATGTCGGTGGAGTCGGGCGGGGTGACGATGGGGCCCTCGGGATCCTGCAGGGAACTGACGGGCTTGAAAAAGATCTCGGGGTGTTCGGGCACCGGCCGGCTACCGACGTGGCTCCGGTAATTCAAACCCACGCAAACGATCTTGCCGGGCTGGCAGGGATGGAGCAGGGCGACGTCGGAAAGATTCAGGATGGCGACGGTTTCGGTGTAGTCGCCGAAAAGGTCGCCGCGGATCTCGCGGACGGTGTCGCCTTCCAGAATGCCGTAACAGGCGGAGGCGCCGGAACGATAGCGAATGAAGTGGGTCACGCTTGGCTATTGTAGCGCCGCCACGATGACCGGAGTGGTGGTGGGCGCGCTGACGCCGGCAGCATCCTCCAGGGTGACGGCCACGGCCGCAGAGGTGCTCACGTCCAAAGCACCGAGCTGAACGTGCATGGCGGTGCCGTCGCTGCGAGCCTGGAACATTCCGGCGGCCACGGGCGCCTTGCCGCCCTTGGGAATCAGCCACATCTCATAAGCTTTGCCTGCGGGGGCCATGGGCAGGCTGGAAGCGATCAGCAGAACACCCTGCGATGGGTTGACGAAAACGCGGCCCTTGGGCTTGGGCTGCTTTTCACCGAAGGACGTGACGGTGGTATCGGCGCCGTTGAGGATGGCGAAGGCTTCGTTGAGGCGCGTGAGCTCGATATTCTGGGAGCGCGTCTGTGCGAGCAGAGAGCGCGCTTCCTGGGAGAACTCGCGCTCCCGCCCGCTGAAGTAGACGGCGGCGCAAAGCGATAGGGCGGCCACGGCGGCGAGCGCGGGGGTCCAGCCGAAGCCGTACGACTCCACGCCGGCAGCCGCCAGAATGCGGCGCCGCAATTTCGGCGATGGCATCAGCGGGGCGGCCGTGGAGGCCAATATCGCCGCCAGCTCCCGAGCGTGTTTGACTTCCTTCATGCAAACCTCGCATCCGCGATCCAGGTGGGCGCGGATTTCACTACGCTCGGGCTCCTCGGCCAGGCCGAGCGAATACAACTCGAAGTGGTCGCGCAGTTCGGAGCAATTCATGCGGACGCCTCCGCGGTCGAGATCTGGTCGCGGAGATTCTTCAACGCGGCCCGCACCCAGGTCTTGACGGTGCCGAGCGGCTGGCCCATGCGTTCGGCCATCTCGGTTTGGGTAAGACCTTCGAAGTAGGCGAGCTCAATGACCTGCCGCTGGCTGGCGGAAAGTTTTTCGACAGCCGCCTTCACGCGCCGCGCGCGATCGGATGCCAGGATTCCCTGCTCCATGTCGGTGAACAGGGAAGGATGGTCGGTCTCTTCGAACTCCACGCTGTCGCGTTCGCGGCCGCCGGCGGAGCGCAGATAATCGATGGCGCGATTGCGCGCGACGGCCAGCAGCCACGGGCCGATGGAGCCCTTCTGCGCGTCGAAGGCCTGTGCGCGGGTCCAGACGCGGAGAAAGGTTTCCTGCACCAGGTCTTCGG